>CALKAN010000026.1 GCA_937983035.1 uncultured Paenibacillaceae bacterium
AGTAATCCGCTTTTCCCTCGGCCACCAAGCAAAATTTCAGCGAGCTTCCAGCAGAAATGACCTCCACCGGCCCATGTTTTTCTTCCAAAGTTTGAATAAAAGCATCTGTCTCTGCAGACCTGTGCGATCGGCTGGCTGCCACGCGAATGTTTCTCTTTTCGCCCGCTTCCGGCAAAGGCGTGCTTTGATCCAATAAAGAAACTTCATCCTTCACTTCAACCGTTGAAGCCTGTTCTAATTTATACGCCCCTTTGCCGACAACGCCGAAATAAAAAGTGTCCAGCACCGGCGCATAAATAACGCCCAACAACGGATATTTGCGCTCAATCAACGCAATGTTAATAGTGAATTCCCCGTTTTTCTTCACGAACTCTTTCGTTCCGTCCAACGGATCCACCAGCCAGAATCGCTCCCACCGTTTCCGCTCATCGTACGGAATATGCCTGCCTTCTTCGCTTAAGATCGGAATGTCGGGCGTCAATTGCTTCAGCCCTTGCACAATCACTTGATGCGAGCGTTCGTCTGCCTGCGTTACCGGCGAATCATCTTCTTTATAGGCGACGTCAAAATCGCGGCCATATACTGCCAGAACCGCTTTTCCTGCTTTCAAACAAATCCGAAACAATGAATATAGATTAAGCTTTTCCATGCATCCAACCGCCTTTTGTTTTTAAGAAATTTTTACGAGCCTTTAACGGGAAAAATTTAATGTCGAAACCATTTGCTGCACTTATATTCTATTACAACATCCATCCTTGTTTAACCCCAGATTACAAAATCATGCCCCCGATTTCGAGTCAGACAACAAAAAATAAAACCGCTCTGCACGAGCGGTTTATCCATCATGACCGGATAGTCATTAAAAATGCTTGACTGCTTTTTTCAGCTGCATCTCTCATCATTTCACTGCTGCATGAAAAAGATTCGAATGAAGACGAAGTCAAATCAATCAAAATAAACAGCTTTGCCGGTTCTGGCTGATTCATAAATCGCTTCTAAGATTTCAGATACGACCAGCGCCTGTTCTGGTTTAACGACAGGCTCAGTATCGTTCAATATAGCGTCAATCCACAGTCTGGCTTCCAGATCGGATGCGCTTTCTTTTCTGCCTTCATAGAAAGCAACGCCGCCGCTTTTAAGCTCTACTTCTTGCGTGTACAATCTGCCGAGGTGTTCCCCGTTGATGCGCAGACCGCCTTTCATATCCGCGCCGCCTTCCGTTCCGGCCAGGGTGCATTTCGCTTCATCATAATCGAGCACATTCAGCGCCCAGCTGGATTCTAATATGATGGTCGCCCCGTTTTTCATCGTGATCATCCCAAAAGCGGAATCTTCCACGGTAAATTTCTCCGGATCCCACGGTCCCCAGGCATTCGCGGCATTTTCACGTTTCGACAATTTATGATAAGCAGTGCCAAGCACAGCTTTCGGCTCGTAATTATCCATCATCCACAGCGTCAAATCCAGCGCATGCGTGCCGATGTCAATCAGCGGACCGCCGCCTTGTTTTTCTTCATCCAGAAAAACTCCCCAAGTCGGCACAGCACGACGACGCAGCGCATGCGCCTTGGCGAAATAAATATCTCCCAGCACGCCCTCGCGGCACAATTGGTACAGATGCTGGCTGTCCGGTCTGAAACGGTTGTTATACCCGATCGTCAGTTTTTTGCCGGTGCGTTTTGCAGCTTCCAGCATTTTGCGAGCGTCTGCTGCTGTTTTGGCCATCGGTTTTTCACACATGACATGCTTGCCTGCCTCTAACGCCGCGATCGTAATCTCAGCATGAGAATCATTCGGCGTGCAAACATGCACGACATCAATCGAGCTGTCTTCCAGCAGCTGCGTGTAATCTTCGTAAACTTTGGCGCCCGGCACTCCGTATTTATCAGCCGCCTCTTTCGCACGCTCGATCACAATGTCGCAAAAAGCCGTCATCTCAACTTGTTCCAGCTTAGCCAAGCTGGGCATGTGCTTGCCATTCGCGATGCCGCCGCATCCGATAATACCGATTTTCAGCTTCGTCATTTCTCTTCCTCCTTGCCAAGGAAAATTGTGATGTTGTGTGTAATAAAAAAAACACTCCGCTCTGTCCGCGATGATGTGTTGAGCGGAGTTGTCTCTTTTTATTATGATGCAAAATTTAACAACGGTCAACGCAATTTTTCAGCCTTCCCCAGCTCCTCGCCCGGTGTTAACCGCATATGCGAATATCAACTGCGCTGAGCATACGCGGTTATCAATCGTTCTGGTCGACATTCATGCATAAGCATTGATCAATGCTTATGCATCAATTGCCCGCCCAAAATTGACGGTGCACGTGACGATTGATGATACATTTACAACAAATAGTATAAAGGAATCGCAAGCATCGAAGTCACGATCGCCGCCAATCCCATCGACAAGCTGCTGATGCTGCCCTGCATTTCTGAATCGCGGATGACCCTTGCCGTTCCGATGCCGTGCGAGCTCGTTCCGATCGCAGTTCCGATGGCGGCATCATGCCGGATGCCGACCAGTTTCAGCAAAGCCGGTCCAAACATGCTCCCGATTAATCCTGTCAATACCGTAAACACAGCGCCCAGCTCAGGAATTCCGCCCAGCTGTCTCGCAATTTCAATCGCCACCGGTGCCGTCACAGACTTCGGGAGCATTGACAGAAGAACTGCTCGAGAAACATCGAATAAGTGCAAAATGCCCCATACTCCGGCTAGTCCGCACACGGATCCGACAACAACGCCCGCAGCAATAGCTTTCAATTGTTTTCTTATCGTTTGCATGTGCTTATATAATGGCACGCCCAGCGCACCCGTGGCCGGCCCCAGGAAAAATGTCAGCCAATTGCCGCCAACCTGGTAAGATTCATACGTGTCGGTCATCAGCACAAAAACAATCAAAACTGCGCAAGTAATAAACAGAGGGTGAAGCCAAGACCATTTTCGCTGCAGCGCTGACGCTGCCACGTAAAGGATCACGGTCGCTGCCGCCCCATACAACGGCTCGTTCAAAAGATCTGTCATCGCCTCTTTCAACCCCTGTCACCCTCTTCCTTAATCAATGACTGGGTCACGAAGCCCGTCAGCAAAACAGCAAGCGCCGTGCTCAGCAAAAGACCTGCGGCGACGCCCAGCCATTCGTTTTTAATCAAGCTGGCAGCGCTGACTACCCCGACAATAATCGGAGCAAAAAAAAGCATCATATGTTTTAACAGAAATTGAGATGTCTCCTCCACCCATTCCAAGCGAATCCATTTCAATCCAAGCGCCGCCGCAAACAAAATTAACCCGATCACGTTTCCGGGCAGCGGCAAAGAGAAAACAGCCCGCAATGCTTCGCCTAAAAGATTAAATCCTAACAATATAGCAAATCCAAGCACAAATGATGCCACTCCTTGATCCGATGAAATCTATGAAAGCTTATGCCCTCTCCATAAGTTTAATTGATTTTATGCAAACAGGCTATACAGGCTGCGCCGCCGCAAAATAATGCATGCCAGGCAGTGTGAGGCTCTATTCTATGCTGGGCATTGCAGCATCTAAGCAGATTCTTATTCTTATGCTGATCGCATGCTCGTGAAAACAGCAATAATGATCACTGTGCTGCAATTTTGCTGTTTGCGACGGCTGACCGTATAATGAAATCATATTCATTTGAAAAAGGAGGAGCATCACCATGGAACTGAACGTATATTTGGCAGGGCAAATTCATGACGATTGGCGCCAGCGTTTGCGAAAAGCGGCGGAAGAACGCGGATTGCCGCTTGTATTTACCGGTCCGCAGGAAGATCATGATCTTTCTGACAACATCGGCGAACAAATTAAAGGAAAACAGCCGAATAATGTCGCCAAAGATGAAGCCGCCTCGGAATTTAACAATTTGCGCACGACGATTCTTCTAAACAAAGCCGATGTCGTCATCGCCTTGTTCGGGCATGAATACAGGCAGTGGAATACAGCGATGGATGCATCGACAGCACTTGCCATCGGCAAACCGCTCATTCTCGTTCGCCCAGTCGAACTTCACCATGCGTTAAAAGAAATTGCTCAAAAAGCCAATGTTGTTGTTGAAACCTTGGATCAAGCGCTCGATGCATTAGCGTACGTGTTCAAGTAATCAAGCAACAGAAATCTATGCAACGAATGGAACCTTTTTTTGTGAGCGAATCCAGCGTGCATGCTGCACAAATCATAGATTTGATGGGGAACCGAATCTTGCGAGCTGCGCATCGTTCATAACATTTGCTGACAACCGAAGACAAATGCAGCTTAGATTATAGATTTCATGGGTCAAAGATCGGGATGCCATGAGTCAATTTTGCCAGCATCGATAAAATAGATTCTTTTTTTGAAAGACCAGCTCAATCGATCAAACTTAAGAAGAGGAGCCCTTAAAAAGGCTCCTTTATAGTTTATAAGGGAAAGTCTGCCAACTTGTTTTGTTTGAATGCCGACAAAAGATAGTGCTCCTCATTCGAGTCCATTATTTATCATCTTTTTGTCATCCGGAATCATCCCCTCCTTTGTGCTTTCTCTTTTCCCGCTCATTGCAATTCGTCAATCATATAATTGCCATCATTTCTTTGAAAACAGTCCTTTCAACCGATTTATGCGTCCTGAACGGTTTAATATAAAGGAATTCTGTCAAAGATAGGTGATAGAAATAGATCTATCTTTCTTGTTTTCGTCCATTGGAGTTTTGGTTTAAAAATTGAGAGGATGAAGATCCGTGCACAGACAACCAGGAAAAAGAAGAAAAAATCGGCATTCTCCGCAATCCGCACTAAGTTATGAAGCGGCTGTATCTGCCGATGTGATTGAAAATATCAATCATATTAAACAAATCTTGCAATCGCCTTCGGATCTGACAGTCCGCGTATTCACATTTGGACAAAAAAAGTTGCAATGCGGAACGGTTTGCATCGACGGATTGTCTGATCGATCGTTGATTAATGATCATATTTTACAAAGCATTCACAGGCTTCAATACTCTCCTGAACTCGTTTCGACAAACATGACGGCAGATGAGTTCATTGTTGTGCTTGAGAACGAAGTTTTGTCTGCGCATCATATCGAGATGACAAGTTCTTTGGACAAAATCATCGGATCCGTCCTTTCCGGCGATACCGTTTTGTTCGTTGAAGGTTCAAAGCATGCTTTAATTGTTGAGAGCAAAAACTGGCCCAGACGCGCTTTGGAAGAGCCGTCAACCGAAGCGCTCATTCGCGGGCCGAGAGACGGCTTTACGGAAAGCATTGAGACAAATACCGCTCTCATTCGCAGACATTTGCACGATCCCGCTCTTCGCATGGAGACAATGAAAGTCGGAAACCGATCCAAAAAAAACCTTGTCATCACTTACATCGAAGGAATTGTTCATCCGGACCTCGTTAAAGAAGTCAGGCGTCGTCTGGAATCGTTTGATATGGATATCGCGCCGGAATCCGGGTTTATCGAAGAGTGGATCGAAGACAGTTTCTTGTCTCCTTTTCCAACTTTGCTGCATACAGAACGTCCGGATAAAACATCTGCAGCGCTGTCGCAAGGCAAAGTGGCCATATTGTTGGATGGATCGCCGTTTGTGCTCATCGCGCCGGCCACGTTTGGAAACTTGCTGCAATCGCCGGAAGATTACTATGAACGATGGATGGTAGGAACGCTGCTTCGCATCCTGCGGTATGCTGCGGCATTCTGCGCCGTCTTTTTGCCCGGGCTGTATATTGCGCTCGTATCGTTTCACCCCGGGATGATTCCTTCTAAACTCGCATTTTCGATCGCTGCTACGAGAGAAGGATTGCCTTTTCCTGCGGCCATTGAAGCGATTGTGATGATTACCGTGCTGGAATTTTTAAGAGAAGCCGGGATCCGGCTGCCGAAGCCGATCGGGCAAACGATCGGCATTGTCGGCGGGCTCGTCATCGGAGAAGCAGCCGTCACCGCAGGCATTGTGAGCCCGGTCATGGTCATTGTCGTGGCGCTGACTGCCATCGCTTCATTTGCTGTGCCTGCTTACAGCATCGCCATTTCATTCCGTCTGATCGTATACGGCATGATGCTGGCAGCGTCCATATTCGGGCTTTACGGATTAGTGCTCGGTTACATCGTCCTCAATATCCATCTTGTCAATTTAAAAAGCTTCGGGATCCCGTACTCTACGCCATTCGCTCCAAATCTTTCGGATGATTGGAAAGATTTGATCTTGCGCGCGCCGATTGTCACGATGAGAAAACGTCCGGAAATGATGCAGACGAAAGACGAGCAAAGAATAAATAATGGGGGAAGCATGCGATGAAGTCATTTGAATACGGAGATCAAGAAATCAGCCATAAAGAAATTATGTTTGCCGTTCCGTCTATGGTCGTCGGCCTGGGCATCTTAACTTTGCCGCAACGAATAGCCGGCAGCACAAATGCCAGCGACGGATGGGTATCCATCTTGGGAGCAGGGATCATCATATTATTTTTCGTCTGGATTACGGCGAAATTGGCTGCCCAATTTCCAAAGATGACTTTCGTTGAATACGCTGCTCGTCTCATTTCCAAGCCGGCAGCAATCACGATCACCTTGCTGTTCTCCCTTTATTTGCTCATGTTCACAAGCAACATTGTTCGCTCTGTAGCGAATGTAGCCAAAGACTACTTGTTTGAACGAACGCCGCTCGAAGTGTTGATGCTCGTTTTTTTTCTCGTCGTCATTTATGGAGCAGCAGGATCGAGAGCAGGTCTTTTGCGGCTCAATCTGATGTTTTTTCCTGTTGCTCTCATCGTTCTCATTCTCATCTTGCTGTTCAATTTGAAACATTTTGAAATCGATAACATTTTACCGGTCTTCCAAACAGAATGGTCAGGTTATATGAAAGCCGCCCGTGAATCGCTGTACAGTTTCCTGGGCTTTGAGATCGTCTTGTTTTACATCGCGCTCATGAATCGCACGCAAAAAGCGCCCAAAGCCGCAATGGTTGGCATGACGCTTCCCATTTTGATCTATATGATCGTCTATATCGTCGTGATCGGAGTTTTCGGCAATCAAGCAACATCGCAAATTATCGGCCCCTTGATTGATTTGGCAAAAGAAGTGATCGTGCCAGGACAATTTTTTGAACGAATCGAGTCGATTTTTTTCGTCATCTGGATTATGACGCTGTTCAATACGACTGCGATGGCATTCGATGTTTCGATCATGGCGCTGAACTCCGTCTTTACAAAAATGAAAAAAATCAATCTGATTTTTATTACATCGCCGTTTGTGTTTTTGATCGGCATCTTGCCCAACACATTTCATGAAATTATGACCATAGGCACGTGGATTAGTTATTTCGGAATTTTCTTCAGCATGCTGCTTCCTGCATTGCTGTTCATTATTTCAAAAATCAGGAGGGTTCGCGGATATGGCTAAAGCAGCTGCATCTATGATCATCGCTTTGTTTTCAATCTTTTTGGCTGGCTGCTGGGATCGGGTCGAAGTTGAAGAACGAGGTTTTGTCATCGGTGTTGCCGTCGATGCTCAATCAAGCGAAAAAGATGGATCGATGGGCCGTCCTTTCTTTGTTTTAACGACCCAGCTCGTTGTGCCTGGAGCCATGAGCATAGGAATGGGCAATTCTGAAGGAAACAACGAAATGGCTAAAGCGTTCGTCAACGTCTCTGCCACAGGAGAAACGCTGTTAGAAGCGCACCACCGTTTGACCAGCCGTTTCGATCGCGCCCCGTTTTTTCCTCATAACAAAAATATCATCATTTCAGAAGAACTGGCTCGAAACGGTCAATTCGCCAATGTCATTGATTATTTTATCCGAGAGCAAGAAATGCGCAGAAAAACGAATGTATTGATTGCGAAAGGAAGCGAAGCGCGCAATATTCTCGATGTGAGGCCAAAAACGGAAATGCTTCCATCGAATTATATTGATAAGCTGTTCGAAAATCAATATTTAATTGCAGCGCTCCCTAAACCGCTGAGCATTGGCGCTTTGCACAAAAAACTGTTGAACAACAGCAGCTTCATCGTCCCAGCCATTATTTCAAGCGAAGATGAAGTCGATATTGCCAGCGTCGCTGTGTTTCACGGAAAGAACAATCAGTTGATCGGCTACTTGGAAGACAGAGAAAACAAAGGATTAAAGCTGTTGTTGGACAAAGTGATTGAAGGATCGATCAATATTGCCGTCAGAGACAATCTGATCGCATACAGAATAAAAAAAGCGAGCGTGAAGGTTAGCGCGGACGTGTCTGACATCGACAACATCCGTTTTAATTTTACGGTTAAAGTCGAAGGCATGATCATTGAATCACTCGAAACGATCGATTATTTGCGAAGCAATGATGTCATATGGAACCTGGAAGAAATCATCGAAGGACACATTGAAGAAATCGCGGAAGCTGCCATCGACAAAGTCCATCGCCAATTCAAAGTCGACGTGCTGGAATTGGACACATACTTGCGCACCAGGCATCCAAAAACTTGGAAACTCGTTAAAGACAATTGGGATCATGGAACGAATTACTTTTCAAAATCCACTATTGAAGTAAACGCCGATGCCGTCATTTTGATTCCGGGCGCCATCAATCAATCAGAGCCCATTCAGGATCGTTGAGATTGGGAGGGAAAAACGTTGTGGAAAGTTATCAATCATTATGCCCCTTCATGGAGTGAGTGGTTTTGCGTATTTCTGTCAGCAGCCATTCCGATGACCGTTTACTATTTGAATCGTCAATTGCACAAGCTTGCCGATCCGCCTTGGAAAAGAGAAGATCAACAAAGCAAATGAGGCATCTGCTGCAGTCCTCCTTCGACTTAACTGCGGCAGAGCCTCTTTGCTTCTCAGGCGCTACTCTTCAAGCACAATGCCGTTTAACTTTAAAGAGACTGGATTTGCAATCGTGTCTCCTACCGGACATTTGCTTTCTAAAAAACTAATGAATGCTTGCACATTCGCTTTCGGTGCATTTGTCTTAATATGAAATGTATAACGAATTTCTGAAAAGCCCGGCCGCACATCCGCTTTGTCAAAAAATCCGTCCAAATCCAAGTCTCCTTCCAACTTCACCCAGAAATCTTGCAAATCAACGTCAAATTTAGATGCATACACTCTGGCTACAATCGCCTGACAAGCACCGAGCGAGCAAAGCAGCGCTTCAACCGGGCTCATGCCTGTATCCTTGCCGCCTAAGTTTACCGGCTCATCAATCGTTAATTCGAAATTTCTCGACTTTGCCTTCACCTGCACGCCTTCCTGCAAATACGCAGCAGCTTTATACACAGAATTTGCCATATTGAGTCCTCCCCCAAATTACAGCTTCCATCATTTGTTGTATTGTCTAATATTCCGATGTGCTTAGTATGAATTATGTTTTCTATTTTGTCAACCTATTTTTTCTATCAATTTTCATGGCGATTATAGAGACGAACGGGAAGATTCACTTGCAATAATGAAATTGAACTGCATGGCATGAGAAATCGGTTTGAACATGTAAAAAAATAATTTCATAGAAGGAGAAAGAACGAATGCGAAAATGCATCAAATAAAAAATCGGACGGTATATGCCGCCCGATTCCTATGTTTCGCTTTTATCGCTCCCAATCTGCCATCATTGTGCGTATTTGCTGGTCCAACGCAAGTTTTGTCCGCTCAGGAAGCGCATGAGCAACAGCATCTGTATGCAAGTGTTCCAACATTTTTTCCAGATGGTGCAAGACTTGGTTCACATGCTGCTTCTCCATATGATGCACCGCTTGCCGCAAACGGTTAGCCAGCTGCATCATCACCGGATGCGGAAGCCGGCCTGCTTCCGCTTCCTGCTCAATGAAACGGCTGATCGAAGCATCATCGGCCGGAAGCACGTACCGTTTCAAATAAGGACCGCTTGCCATGTACAAATTGCCATAAAAGTCTTGGGTTAAATAATTGCCGGCGCCGCTTTGAATGCTCATAAATGTCATCGAATCCGGATCGATCATGAAGAAATGACCCCGCCGATTCGTGCCGTAAATATTGCCGTCAACGCCGAGCTCCAAGAAGGCGTCCACCCATACTGTGCCGGTGCTGGCAGGATAGCGTCCTAAATGAGACGCATTGTAGACGAATTGACGAGTGTCTGGATCAAATTTAAAAATGTGATCTTCGGCAACGCCCCAAATATGACCGTCCGGGCCAACCGTCAGACCGCTGACGACTTGGCGCCCGGGAGCAGGCGCGGTCTCAAACACTTTCTGCTTCGTTTGCGTATCAAAAACAAACAATTTCGCTTCATCTGCCGCCGGACCGCTTGTGCCTAATCCGCCGTAGATCGTCGTTCCTCCATAAATCATTCCATCATGATATGCCAAAGAAACGATGCCTTGATCTTGAACGATGTCGTCGTAAACTTCAATCGAACCGGACACCGTGTCATAGACGGCCAGCGCCCCTTGGTGCGTGCCGTAGTCAGCAACTGAACCAATATAAAGTTTGTTCTGCTCATCAACGCCGACTAACGCAAACGGCCGGTCTTGTCCATGGCTGATCAGTTCAGCCACCCTTCTCGGGTTTGTGCCCGCAGACCACGGCTGTGAAGGGTCATATTCATGAATGCGCGCATTCCCGTACGTGCCGATGTACAATTTGTCGCCGACGCTCGCTGCTTTCTCCACTTGTCCAAATTCCCGCAAAGGCGTATAATCATCCGTTTCCGGCCGATAAGAAATAAATCCGGTCGCGCCTAAATAACCGCCGATATAAATGTTTCCGTCAAATCCGGTGCTCAAACTCTGGATCAGGACCGGGGAGCCGAAATTGTCCACCTGAGCCGTTTCCATCTTGCCCGAATCAAGATCAACAAGCAGCAGTTTGCCCTTCTCCGTCGCTCCAACCAGCGTCACTCCCGGCCATTCCGGATGATTCAATTCCATAAAGTCCGCATCATAAAAGCTGGCCCAAGTCGCGCCGTTTGGATAAACATTTTGCGTAAATGTTTGGCTGTTCAAGTCATAAGCATACAAGCGGTATCCGCCGAAATAGATCGTCGAATCATCGCCGGGCTTGACTGCCAGCGTGTTTTGCCCCATTGAAATCGTGACCGTCGGATCATAATACTCCAGCGCATCGGTCGCTGCATCGACAATGAGCAATTGATCCGGCTTATTTACGCGGACAAACAGCTTGCCCAGCGCATAGCCGAGGCTGTACGTAAAGTCATACGATGCTTGATCTTCCGGAATCAGTTGAGACAGCAGTTCTTCTTTCGCGCCGGTATCCAGATCAATTTTATACAGATGAGCTTCCGAACCGCCCACGCCGGCATACAGCACGTTCAGATCCGGATTATAAGCCAGGGAACGCACATATCTTTCTGTCGGGTGCATGCGGCCGAGCAGCCGAATTTGATCTGCAGCCGGATCATATTCAAACACGCTGCCGTTCGGATACGTTCCTGCATAAATCTTGCCGTCCGCTCCTGCGGCCAATGACCAAACATGCGTCTCTTCGCCCAGACGGCCAAGATTGACTAAATGATCGCCGCCCGGCGCATATTGATACAAGCTGCCGTCATAATGCGTCCCAATATATACGCTGCCGTCGGAAGCCGTTTCAATCGCCCAAGCGCCTTCCACCCCCGGCATCGGGATCGTCTTTACCACTTTTGCCGTCAAAACATCAATGACTGCGAAGACGGTATTGTTATCTGCTCCCTTCACGACAGAATAACTGACCGGCCGACCGTCTTCCATGCCAAGTTCACTCGCATTGTGAATGAAATTAATGATCGGCGTGCCCAATTCTTCGAACTTGCCGAGCCGGTTTCGTTTCACTTGAACCGAGTCGACATATCCTATGCCTTGATCCGGCACGGAAGAATACAGCAGTACGGAACCAGATACCGCTTCTTCCGGTGCGATCGCCGATGCTTCTCCTTTCACCCATTCGCCGTCAGTCGCGCTTACCCATCCGGTTGAATAAGCGATGCGGACGCCGCTTTCATCAAAAAATTGCAAATAAATGCCCAGACGCGCTTCTTCTACTAGAAACATGGCTGAAGCCGCGTAAGCATCCCCGCCTGAAACGGGAAACTTGTCGCTTTCTACTCCCAGCGGCGCGTCTGCCGCGCTGTCTTGCAGCCTCAAGCTGTAATTACCTTCGTGCTTCGCCGCATCCGTCCGCTCAAATGCCACATGGGCATTCCCTGTGCCGAACGTTTGCCGCCATCCCGGTATTTCCCCTTCATGCAGCGGCTCTTCAAATCCCGGATTTACTGCAAGATTCGCCGTTTGATTCCCCCCGGCCCCGGAGTTTTCCGAAGCGAAAACAGAGCCGGAAAACAGCAGCAAGCAAATGAGCAGCGCTAAAGACAAAATGCTCGCCTTCTTCCATAGCAAACGATTTCTCAAATGCAATTCGTACATCATCTCATTCCTTTCTTTTCCATCGATAGATGATTTGTTAGTTGGTTGTAATTTCCATCTAGTTCCCATCTTTATTATAGAATGCGCTTTCATGAAGTTCAATCCAATTTTTTAAGTTCACGAAAAACAGCAAGGAATTTCATCCTTCAGATCGCTCCCTCTGCTTCGGATCACCCCTGCTATTGAAAGAAATTTTTTAAAAAGAAAAAGGAATAAGATGGTACAAGCAAAGCTTCTTGACTAACCGCATCATTTCGAGGAAAATAATCTTATCGAACATTTCACTTGGAGAAGCCGTCATGGGGAATGTTGAACAAATGACTCAACGCTTTCATGACGAGTATATTTTTTGAAGCGCTTTCAAATATAGGCGCTGAATTTAAACAGCGCCTTGGGCGCTTGCAACGATATCGATCAGGAAACTTGCGGAAAGGAACATCACTATTGAAAAAGAACGTTACGATGAAGGATATCGCGAAACTGTTAAATATCGATCGAAGCTCTGTGACAAAGGCATTAAACGGAGATCCGAACATGTCGCCGAAAACGATTGAAAGAGTCAGAAAAGCCGCCGAACAGCTCGGCTATCGCAAAGATCTCATTGCCAGCAGCCTGCAAACGGGAAAAAACGCCGTCTTCGGTTTAATTTTGGCTGATTTTCGCCGCGGCATCTACGCCCCTCTCGTTGAGAGCTTTCAGCGCTATTCGATCGAACACCAATACAACACCGTGCTCTATTACGTCAATCCAAACCACGACGATTTGGAGCATGTCATTCACTTGATGCAGCAGCAGCGCGTTTCCGGAGCCACATTCATATCCGCAGCTGCCACAGCCAAACTTCATGATCATTTGTCAGATCTTCTTGAAAGAGGAATCGCTGTGAACACGCTGGATCGAGACATATTAGGCCAACAGATCGACCGCGTCGTCTTTGATCACCAGAAAGCCGGCCGAGATTTAACAGAACATCTCATCTCACTGGGCCATCGCAAAATCGTATTCATCACTTACAAAGGCATCAAAGGAACGCCTGCAGGCAGATTAAAAGGATATCAGGAAGCAATGCGCGAAGCAAACTTGCAGGAAATCGTCGTTACCGAAGACAAACCTGTCGCTCAGACTGCGGGGGATGAAATGATGCTGTCCTATCACCGCATTCATCAAGTCTGGAATCAGTTGGACGAACCGACTGCCGTCATCGGCACAAACGACAACTTTGCGTTAGGAGCTTTTCACGCATTGCGAGAGCGCGGATACGATATACCAAACGATATCTCCATCGCCGGCTTTGATGATCTTTCTGCAACGATGGTCGTTCCCCAGCTCACTTCCATGCGTTCTCCGATGTCGCAATCCGGAAAGAAGCTGGCAGAACTGCTTTTGCAAAGAGCGCAAGGGAAAAACGAACCGGCAAAGACGTTTACATTGAACTATGAATTAATCAAAAGGGGCACGACAGCGCCGGCTCGCACAACCGAACGATTCATGTCGCGAGCTGACTGATCACATTTTTTTCAGGATAAACTTCTGGCGATGCTTCCATGGCGCAGGATCGAAAATGCAGGACGGCAATGAACATGAAGGCGCCGGCGATGGCCAAAGTTTCCATAAGGATGGCGAGTGTGTATGCTTAAAATGCACAGCGTTTATTTCGACGATTATCATCCGAATTGGCACATCTCATGGAGAGAAACAAGCACTTACATTTTGATCTTAGTGACGGATGGCCAGTTGCTGTATAAACTGAACGACAACAAAGAAACGTTATCTAAAGGAGACGTCGTTCTCATATCGCCGGGCACGTTTCGCGCAGGCATCAGAGGAGCTCATCCGCCGCACCAAAAATATTCTTTTCATTTCAGCTTAGATTCGCCAGGCGATAAGTCAGCCGCTGAAATTGCGGCTTCACCGCTTGTTAGCAACAAACAATACATCATTTTTAAACCGAGAAATTTAGAGTACTTAAAGCAGCGATTTAACCTGCTGCATCATGTATGGAAAACGAAAGCCCCTTTTTTCGAATGCAGAGGAGCCGGGATCGCCATGGAACTGTTCGGCTCCGTCATGCAAGAATACACGCAGATCTCTATTCCTCATCATAAAATTTTGATCGCCAACAAAATCGAACAATACATCAATAATCATTTCAGAGAAGATATCCAAGTCGACGAACTGGCCCGGCTCGTTTCCTTGACTCCGAACTACGTATCGACGATTTTCAAAGAAGTGACCGGCTTAACGATCGTGCAATACATCCATCAACTGCGCATGGAAACAGCACGCGATCTGTTACAGCATTCGGATATGAGCATTGCCCAAATATCCAATTATCTCGGATTTTGCGACCCTTCTTACTTTAATCGCGTATTCAAGAAAATCACCGGACAGCCGCCATCCCGGCTTCGCGCCTCATTAAGAAATCATCGGCAAGCATTTCAAAACAAAGAAGCCGTGATCCTGCGAATGAATTAATTCGAGATCACGGCTGTTTTCCTCATTATATTTCTGAAGAACAAATGTTTTGCAAATGGACAATAACAAAAGAGCCGCCGATCACTTGCAATCTTGCCATTAGCAGACTGAGCTTTGTTATTGCGTGTTTGCCTTCTCTTCGGCAATCCTTTGATTCATCAGCTCTTCCGCTTCTCTCAGCGCCGTATTAATATCGAGCTGCCCTCTCATAATCGCATGAACTTTCTCGTTCAGTATGCCTCTGGTGACAGCGTCATATTTCGTCAAGACCGGCGATGGAGCGATGTCGTTGATATGAAGCGCTTGCATATTTTTCCTTTCCAAAAAACTTTCCCCTTTGCCGAATGCTGCCTGCACCTCCGGATCATTCAGCGTCGGATACCTGAGCAGCGTTCCGCCTTCAATTTGAACTTCCTTCGATGTCAAATGTGTGATGACTTGCATTGCACTGTCGGGATGCTGCGTTGCAGATGAAAGATTAAATAACGCCCCTTGATACTGCACGCTTTTCTTTGGCGCCTCCCGAAAGCTCGGCAAAGACACAATATCCCAGTCAAAGCCGTTTCCTTCCTTTTCTAATCCGATCAACTGCGGATACACCGCATTGCCGATCCACATGGCTATATTTCGTTCCTCGATGAAAGCAGCTCGGCTGTCAAACGTGGCATTTTGCGGCTTTTCATTCCCTTTAATTTCATAGAAATTCAAAAAAGTTTGCAAAAAGTTTTTCCACTGATCGGTATTCACCGCTGCGGTTTCTGTCTCTGCATCCACCCATGGCAAAGACAACGGATTGATGCTGATAATCCCCAAATTGATTTCCAATCCGCGATATTGCACGCCGTCTTCCGTCCTGCTTAATCTCTCGACCATCGATCGAAGCTCCGGATCATCCCAATACATGCCATCTCTCGGATACTCCACCCCAAAGCGGTCGAAAATTTCTTTATTGTAAAACAACGCATACGTCCCATAAGTCCAAGGCAATGCATAAAGCTGTCCATCCGGATCGTATTTCCGCAACGCTTCAATCATATCTTGACGAAAAATTGAAATGTCCAAATCATTTCGCTTGATAAGGGGGTCTAACGGCTGGATCGCTTCCATCTCAATGTAATTGGCCATGCCCCCGTTCGTGGTGAGGATGATGTCTGGAATTTTCTGCGCGACGACTAAGTCTCGCATCGCATTCCCTTCCGCGCTCGAATTCATGTACTCCAACGTCACATGAGGAAACTTCCTTTTCACGTGCGGTTCAATATAATCGTCATAATATGAGTCCGGCACCCCAATGTTGTTATAAAATGACAACGTGACTTCTTCCGTCACTTTGATCTCATTCTCAATTTTTTCATTCTCTTTCCCGGAAGCTTCTTCGCTCGTTTGAGGCGATGATGGCGTTGCAGAACCTGGATCTCCACCCGCGCCGCACGCCCCCAACAAAACAGCCATCGCAATTAAAGCGCATACATTTCTGATGCTGAACCATTTTTCTTTTCGCATGCTTACTGGTCTCCTTTCCAATAAGTAAAGTCATTTCATTTTTCAACCAAGAAAAACAAACTTACTGGAAATAAAAGCGCATACAATTATTTGGGGGCATGCCTCCTTCCTTCAGCGATCATAACCATGATGTATCTGAATCCGACAATTGCACGCTGAGCATCACTGATTCATAAAGACATAATTTAATAATACTTAACCGCTGACAAGAAAAACAATGTACAAAACTCCAACATCTGAATGATACTACAAATGATTCGTGTTTTTTAACAGATGACAAAACATGATGATTTTTCATCGCTGCGAAAATGCCGTTTTTCTTGCTTATGATGAGAATGAGAAAAAAAATGAAAGTGCAAACCAGCACTTTCATTCCATCCAATTTTCACGCCAGCCTAACTTTTCCTATTCCGTTTTCAATGTCAATTTTCGTGCCGTACGGCTTAGACAACCTCTGCAAATTTTGCAAAATCGATTCATCCTGCGACAAAACCGGCGTTCCTGCTTGCGAGCGGTGCTTACCGAAGCCCAGTTCCACTGGGTATAGATCGAGGTGCTGCAACTGTCCGTCTTTCATGGACCAAATCGGCAAGACCGTCTGATAAATTTCAGGAATGGTTACATAACCGCGCGTTCCATATTGCGACTTGGCATCCATCACATCCTGAGCCGTATGCTCGTGACCTAAGCCATGCTTCTCGTATGCATCCGCCGGAGATCTTGCGATCGTTTCATTTTGAAAAATAAAATTGCCGAGACTGTAAAAAATCGGGCGGCGCTTGTAAATTTCAATTCCCCTCAATATATGGGGACCATGTCCGATCACAGCATGCGCGCCTTCATCAATGCACGCGCGGGCGAATATTTCGATAAAATCTGCCGGCTCTTCCCATTGATCGCCCCTCATCTCATGCGCATGAAGGCTGACCAGCACATAATCAGCTTGTCGCTTCGCTTCGGAAATTGACCTGCGGATGCGCGCCATATCTTTCGGGTGAGGCGTTGTTGCGACGCCTTCTTGGGGCGATTCACGAAACCGATGCATGCCAAATTCAAATACGCCGGGTTCTGCAGGCTTGGCGTAACCGTTCTTGATGCTCATATTTTTCCTGGCATTGATTTTTACAATGTCCGCGATCTCTTTAAGCACATCGAGACGTTCCTTTGACAACAGATGCGTCGTAATGAACCGCAGCGGATTCACGCCAGGTCGTCCGATCATGTCCGGGCGCTGGTCTCCCGCTCTTTGAAAATCATGGAACGTAGATGCCGCAGCGATCAACGCAACTCGTCCCGCCGCTGTTTCCAAATAGCGCGGCTCGCTCGCGCTGGCTAAATTGCAGCCAGCGCCTGCATGAACAAATCCGTACGCATTCAAATATCTTTCCGTCGCCTCTAAACCGGCGTATAAATAGTCCATCGTATGATTCGTGGCCCAAGCAATTAAATTAAAGCCGTAAGCGCGCAAATCTTCCAACATTTCCGGCGGCGCCATGGCCCACGATCCTCCGCTTAAAGCAGACGGAATGCCTTCATTGCGATGAATCGTCAATTCCAAATTGGTGAACCTCACGTCGGCTTGATGGATCAACGCGGATAATTGCTCAAACGGTTTTGTTTTCTCGCTTGGCAGTCTCCGCGTAATAAAACTGTCTCCCGTGGCTGCAAACTGAATCGGCCTTCCCGACTCCACTTATTTCACCTCCTGCGCTTTTGATGCAATCCAAACTTGAATCGTCCGATCATCACCCGTGGTTCAACCAAGATTCACCCATTCACCAAACGATTCACGAACCGCTGTCTTTATCCAGTATCATTAAATATTGCTCGTATCTCGTTTCAAAACCGGCTTCTTTCAACAACTGAACATCGATTTTAGTTGACGTGATTAAATTAGACGCAGATCGGCGGCATGCATGTTCATAGGGTCCGTACACTTCTGCCAGCAGCATGCGAAAAATTTGCTCTTGATCCTCTCTCGCCGGATCAACTTCGCATTGGCGCAAATCGACCGAACTTAATTCCCCGTTCTCCTGAAAGCTGCGGACAAATAAAGCATATCCTGCCGCATTGCCGGCATCGTCCCGAATAATTAACGACTCGCCGTGTTTCAGATTGTGCCACATGCCGTCCCAAGCCACCTTCTCGCGATAGAAAGAAAGCCGCTTTGCTTCAGCAGGTTTCCCGTAGACAGCTTCATAACCGCTCGGCAGCGGACCGCTGTAAAAAGGCTGCGGCAAAGCATCCGCAAACGTCAAGCCAATCAGATGGTCAACAATATGAAATCCGCCCTTTTCGTAAGCAGCGATCGCATGCGCATTTTTCGTCACGACTTCCAGCGTCGCTCGATCAACTTCTTCTTCTTTTAAGATTCGACTTACTTCAATCATCATTTGCTTCGCAATTCCTCTGCCGCGATATTCTGGAAATACGCCGGTCCCGCCGTTCCAAGCTAGTTTTTTGCCCTCAACGGTTTTAATGCCGACAAACACGAAGCCGACAGGTTTTCCATCCGCGTATGCGACAACGGAATGTTCCGGACGGATGGAGTTGTTGTGCAAACTGCCGATCAATCCCTCCATCGTAGTCGTCATATCCGAATAATATTGCTCAAACCCCCGATTTCGCAGCATAAGTGCTTCTGCAAATGTACAGTCAATAAGACGGCCTAATTTAATATCTGTGCTCATGTCTTTTCTTCCCCCTTCATAGTCAACATTTATCTCTTTAAATTTCATGTAAGCCCTTTCCATTGATTGCGTACTGCTTTTTAACTTTCGACATTTACATATTTCGCTTTGCAAAGGCATAACCCTGCTAAAAACGGAGAAAAATCAAATCAATGTTAGATCCTTAAAGCCGGCCATTCCCGCCAAATCGTTGAGGATTCTCAGCAGCCGCCCCATAGATAACCCGGATATGAAACAAAAGAAATGCCATGCAAAATTGACGCGCAAACCTAATTTATATTTTATGCACATCCAAACCTAATCAAATTGAAATTCATGCACAAATACAGCCGGACATCAATGTTTGCTGAGATAATTCAATGCGATCGATGCCAACATTGCTGCACCGAGCGGCAGCGCATCTTCATCCAGGTTGAAAGAAGGATGATGCAAAGGATAAGACGTTTCTTCTCCGCTCCTCGTTCCAAGCCGAAACATGACGCTCGGCACCCGTTCCGCAACAAAGGCAAAATCTTCTCCGCCCATTCCCGGACTGATCATCTGCCATCGATCGCTTCCTGCTATTATGCTGCTCGTTTCCGCGAACAGATCGACCATGCGATCATCATTGACCAAAACCGGATAACCATCGAGGAATTCAAATTCATAGCCGGCGCCGAATGCATCTGTGACTCCCTTAATGATTTTTTCGATCTTGTCCGGCATTTGCTCCCGCAGCGCCGGATTTAACGTGCGCACCGTTCCGCTGAGATGAACTTCTGGCGCGATCACATTGCGAGCATAGCCGCCGGTCATCTGCCCAATCGTTAATACGACGGCATCAAGCGGATTGACTTGCCGGCTGGCAACTTGCTGCAAAGCAGTGATCACCTGTGCTGAAACGGCGATCGAGTCTACCGTTTGATGAGGGGCAGCAGCGTGGCCTCCTTGGCCGATAATGCGAATATTGATCGCATTCGTAGCCGCCCAGCCCGGTCCGCGCGCCACTGCTAAAGTGCCTGTGTCATATGCCGGCGATACATGAAGAGCTGCCGCGGCATCGACGCGAGGATTTTCAAGCACGCCGTCGTCAATCATCGCTTTCGCACCGGCCCCTCCCTCCTCAGCCGGCTGGAACATAAATTTAATATTGCCTTTTTGCAATCCACGATTAGCTAATATTTGCGCCGCTGCCATCAAGATGCTCGTATGAGCATCATGTCCGCACAAATGCGCCTTGCCTTCCACTTTTGAGCCGTAGGAAATTCCTTTCTCCGCTTCCGGGATCGGCAAAGCGTCCATATCTGCCCGCAGCAGAAATGTCGGCCCGGGCTCCTTCCCGCGCAGCAAGCCGACAACCCCGGTCTTCCCAACCCCTTTTGCAACTTCCAATCCTAGTGATTGCAAATGATCGTAAACTTTTTGCGATGTTCTAACTTCCTCATAAGCAAGTTCTGGATATTGATGAAAATCACGTCTCCATGCAATCATTTGACTGTGCATCCGTTTCGCTTCTTCCAACAATAAATGAATGTCCATCGTTCCCCTCCCGCTGAAATGTTCTACTTGTTCGATTTTTCTTCGGAATGATTCTCGCTGCACCTGTTCGACATAAGCTGCCTGCATGACTTGGGTAATGTAATATATGCCTGAACATGAAAAATCATTTAAACAATTCATTCGATTCCATTTCCATTAGTCCTGCTTGACATCCGAAATGAATCGACTTCATTTCCGTTGATGTCGTATGCCGCAACCGTCAAGCCAGCGGCATTTGCTTGCAACACGATCCCTGTTGGCACTTTCTCTTCGTGCACTGCTTGATCCCATTCAAAACGCTGCACTTCCTTAAATTCTGATCCGGCTGTTCCTGCCGAAATAAAGGTCGTTCCATGCCGGTCATTATCTGTCTTCGCGTGATCAAACATTACCGTTCGCCGGTACATGCGGTCATTGCCCCCGATGTACAGATGGACCCCGGATTCCTGCAACGCATCTGTCATTTTCTTCCGCTCAGCTTCCGTGCGATTCCCTCCGTAAAAAGAATGATGTCCAACCACAACCTTCCACGATGCTTGCGTCGTTTGCATATCTTCTTTCAGCCACGCCAGCTGCTCATCCAAATCTGCCGCCGTATGGATCACCGCCACATGAATATCGCCGTAATCAAACGAATAGTTCAGTTCTTGCAAATGATTCAGGCCATTTTTAGGCAAGTTGAAGAAACCTTTGAACGTTCCTACACGCTCTTTCCTCGTATACGATTCAGATTCACCTGCTATATGGGCGGAAATGAGATTCCACTTGCTGATCATATGCTCAAACCGATCCTGCCAAGATTCGATATGGCTCGCCTTTCTGACAAAATTGCCAAGCTGCAGCATGAGCCGGCCGCGGTCGTTTTTCTCTCGAAGCACTTCCAACATTTCATTGAATCGCTTAAAATCCTCAGGCAATTCATATGCCGGCTCCAAATCGCCCAACACGTATATGACAGTTTCATCCAATGAAGCGGTTTCAAAAGTATAAACTTTACTCCACGGGCCCTTTTCAGAAAGACCATATCTGTATTCATATGCCGTGCCTGCTTGAAGATCAAGCAGCACCGCCTCATGCGCAGCGAGTATGCGTAAGTGGGGTAAAGTACATGAAAATCGTAAAAACCTAACCCAAAGTACATGAAATTTGTAAAAAGCTTAAATTGAAGTCCATGCATTTCGTAAAAATCTTTGATCAATATATTATTTTTC
>CALKAN010000027.1 GCA_937983035.1 uncultured Paenibacillaceae bacterium
GAAAAATGTGCTGGTTAAAGGCGGAAGACTTTCTGGACCGGCGATGGATGTTCTGCAATATTTAACACAAATGCAATGCGTTTTTTGCCGCATGACACATGACAGCGCATAGAAATTGCACAAATGCACAGCCATGATCTATTATATCAATTTTGCATCTTTTAAAATGTTGCTCATCTTTTTGAGTCCGCAAAATCGTGCATTTCCTCATCGATTCACATGTTTTCGCAAATACTGGAAGTTGCAGCGCAGAAAAAAACCGCATCTGCGGACCAGCCCTGCATATGCGGTATGATGGAAAGCGTTTATGCTGCAAATTTGATGCGATATTTCTTCACTTTGTATGCAAGCTTGGCAATTGCGCGTTCAATCTCTTCGATCTGCAGTCAGCTTGCAAAATAAAGATGATGATCATGTGTCGGCTTATAGTTTCAGGCTGACGACTAAAGTAACGATCAGTATGAGCAACAAGAAAATAAATGTCCACGCGACATAAGAGCCAATGCTTTTCGCTGCTGCCGCCTCATCATTTTGCGCCAGCTTCTTCTTCAGCTTCGCGCCCAAAATCGACAAAACAATAAGAAACAACAAGATGACCATGCCGCCTGCCCGTTCCATGAACGACAACCAAAACGGCATTCCGTCGCGGCTCCATTCCATAACCATGAATACTCCGCTTACCAACACTAAAAAAGCTGCTGGATGCGTGATTCGGTTCATGTTTTTAACAACTGTCAGCGCAGCGGAAGACAAGTCAGAGGCGCTCAGCTTGTCCCTTACCCAAAGCAGCATCAATGCTCCCATTAAGGTTACGCCAAACCAAGCAGCCAAACCTGCGATATGAATAAAAAACATCCAACCATACATTGAGATTGTTCAACTCCTTCTATAAAATGCAGCATTTTTCTTGCTTTTTTGTACTTTACTGTCTTTAATAGTTTAATGGAGATCATGGTTTGAAACAACAACTCATTATTGACGAATATATGACAAAACAAACTCCTTCTTGACTTTGGCATGCTAAGCTTTTAAGCACCGCACGCAAAACAACAGCAAATCCGCCGGCAAGGAAGTTTATGCTTCTTTAATCACATCGTTATACCACGCCGGGATCGGATTGTTCATGCCGTCAAACCATGATAACACATCTTTCGCTTGTTTTTTCATCGTCAACACTTCTTCATCTCCGAATGAGATTGCCCAAGGGATGGAGGACAGCGTATTGGTGCAGATATAAAGAGCTAAGAGCTGAAAAAACTGCATAGGCGGTTTTCCATTAAAATATCCATGAAGCTGTCCTGCGGCAAAATGAGGGCTCGCAGCAACGCTCCAAACGATGCGGTTAAATTCTTCCCAAGGGTCGCCGTAATCCCAGCGGTTAAAATCGATGATAAACAGCTCTCTTTGCGGCGATATAATCATATTCCCGACATGGTAATCGCCGTGCTGGAAACATTGAGGCCTCCCTGCAAGAAGATGCCTGTTTGCTTCTATATAGCGAATGATCCGATCATCGCCGTTGAATTTTATGCTGCAATCTTGATAAAGTTTGATTTTGCTGTCGATCTTTCGGTTAAATCGCTTTTCCCAATCTTCTCGGTCATCCGGTGCCGGCATATCGTGGATTTTTCGTAAAATTTGCCCTGATTTCACGCCAAGTTCATACTGCTCCATTTCTGACAACTTGGGCAAAACGATCGCTGCATCCTCTCCGTCGCACCACGTAAAAAAAGAATACACGCGCTTTCCGCGATCATCAATCCCAAAATCAATCGGCTGCGACATCGGGATATCGCTTTCCGCCAATCGCTTCATCATTTCGAATTCTTGTTTCTTCTTGTTATGCTCTGAAAGATCGGCTGTGCGAAGCAGCAGCTTTTCCCCTTTCTCTGTTTCAACATAATATTTTTTATCTGACGACCAGCCTTTATTGATCGGATCCATTTTTGCAATCGCAGAGAAGTTATTGATATTGGCCACAAGTTTCGCCCCCTCCATTTGATTTGCCGTTCAATCATTCGCAAACATCACTAACCGCACAGCCGCAAATCATTCTGAATCGACTTGATTATATCAAACTTCTTTCGTGCATTTCGCAATATATTTCAGCAACATATTTCAGCAGGACCTTTCAAAAGCAGTACGAGACATAAAGAAAACTGCCGATCAATTCATCGGCAGTTTACGTATTTTGATTTTGCAGTCGTTTCGTGAGTTCGTTTAAATGATGATAACGGTTTACAATATCGGAAATATGATTGTCTTGCAGTTCCATGCCGGACGAAATCTCTTCAATGGAAGCCATAATTTGCTCCGTAATGGCTGACAATGATTCCATTTCCGCAGAAATGCTGCTTTAACGAACCATTCGGGCAGCATTCCCTATTATATATAATCGGCAATTTTAAATAAGTTTCAATATGATTCACAGCTTTTTCCCCGCACATTTTAAAAATGCTCAACCGGCATTGGCGCGGCGCAATCTCGTTCGTGCGGATATGACAATCGTTTCTATTTCAGCAGAGTGTTCTCCAAACAGATGAATCTGTCCCCGTCAGAGTATCGTCGCCTGCACCAGATATGACTTCGATTTGCAGACAAAAAAAAGCCGTTCCAAACTGCAATTATGCAGTGAAACAGCCTGTAATCGCTAGGAGTCTTGATCCATGCGAAACTCCGCGATCACTGGAAAATGGTCGCTCGGATAAATGCCGTCTGCTTGATGCAAGATCGTTTCCGCTCTGATTGGCTGAAGCTCTCCGCGATACAAAATCCAGTCAATCGTGTCATATGTTTGATTCGATTCGAATTGAAAGTTATGAAACGTTCCCACATGATCATTGAGCACCGTTTCACTCATCTTGAACGCATCTTTAAATTCGCCTTGACCGGTCAAAATATCATGCGTATAACTGCCGGGAACCGCATTAAAGTCCCCGGTCAGCACAACCGGAAGCGAAGGCTCGAACTGATTGACTTTTTCTATAATTAATTTGGCGCTGAATTGCCTGGACACTTCTGATTCATGATCCAGATGCGTGTTAAACAGATACAACTCTTTGTTTGATTCCAGATCCAAAAACTTCACCCATGTGACCATCCTCGGATACCGGTTCCCCCAATCTTTGGAGCCCGGCACATCCGGCGTCTTAGACAACCAGAAATCTCCGCTGTCTAAAGGCTTCAAACGATTGACATTGTAAAAAACAGCCATATGCTCTCCGAGTTTTCCGCCTTCGCGCCCTGAACCGATCCATGCATAATGTTCTAATTGTTCCTGCATGCCGGCAAGCTGCACATAGGTGCCTTCTTGAGTTCCGATAATATCCGGCTCATAATGTTGGATCACTTGAATCACTGCCGGGAGCCGCACCTCCCAAGAAACCCCGCTCGATGCATGCATCGTTCGCAAATTAAATGACATCACCTTAAGCAAAGGACTGTCGTCCATCGTGTGATCAAAGCTGCTGCAGCCCGTTTGAATGAACCCAAACAAGCCGGCCGCAATTAATGAAGAAGAGATCCATCGACGGTTCAACTGCACCTGCCTCCATTCTGCTATTGCTGCGCTTTCCGTTCCGCGATATATTGCTCCGCCTTTTCATTCGCTGCCCGCAGCGCAGAGTTAATGTCTGCGTTTTCTAATACAACAGCCCGCAATGCTTCTCCAACATAATTGTAAAGCTGATTGTCGTATTTCGTGTACCGCGAGGCCGGAGCAGGCTTCACGCTGAATATGCCTTCCAAATTTTTGCCTTCGAACAATTGCGTATCTGAAGCAAAATTTTTATGCCACTCAGGTTTGTTGAGAATGGTCAAGTTTTTTCCGCGGTTCATTTTTTGCTGCGACTCATCGCTGACCATCGCCTGAATGATATAATAAGCCGCAATTTTATTTTCGCTGTTTGGCGTCACTAACAATGATTGAAATTCAATTTCTTTTCCGATATCCGGTCTTTCCGGAAACACCGGATGACCCGCAAGATCCCAGTTTAATGAATCCCCGTGTTCCGGCAGCCGGCTTGTAATCGCGGCCAGCCAAACCGAGTGCATCGCCAAACGCTGTTCTTTTAGAAAAAAGTCAATGCCATAGGAATAACGATTCGCATCTCGATCCACAATTCCGGGAATGTCATAGATCCGTTTCAACACGGCAAATAAGTTCTGATAACCTTCCGAATGCAAGATCGGCTTCTCCTCTGTTTCATCCATCGCTGGCAGCAAATAACTGCGGCTTAAAGATTTAATCGCTCCGGGATCCAATCCGATAAATTGGACGCCGTCATAAGTTTGGGTGACCCGTTGCGACAGATCGTTCAACTCATCCCAGGTCATGCCGTCTTCAGGATAAGGCACGGCAAATTGATCAAAAATGTCTTGATTGTAAATAAGCAGACCATAGTTCAACGTATACGGGATCGCCAGAAATTCGCCTTTATCGCTGTAAGAGCGAATCGCATCGATCGCTTCCGGAACAAATCGCTCCAAATCGATCTCATAATCCTCGATAAATTGTGTCAGATCGCTGGCTAATTCCAATTCCAGCATGTCGAACATCGAGCCGTTGGGAACCGCCACCAAATCCGGGACTTCTCCTGCTGCAATTAAGTCCTGCATGTTCACCCCTCGCAGCAATTCAATGGACGCGTTCGGGTATTGTTCCAAAGCGGTTCCAAACAATGCTTGCACATCATTGTCATTGTTAATGGCAGCCCAATGCGAGTACAGCGTCAACGTAACCGGCTCATCAGGCATGGGAGGCAAAGATTGCTCCTCCGGCTGCGAATCCGAGCCGCTGTCATCCTGCGGCATCGATTGCACCGATGGCTCGGACGAATTTGAATCTTGAACTTGTTGCTGATCTGAAGCCGTGCATCCAACGGACCAAACAACAATGGCAAACAGCATCGATAACAGAAAAAACGATTTCATAAGTTTGTTCATTGGAAACTCCTCCTGAAAAAAGAGCTTAATCTGCACGGTTGCAACCATATATCCATATGTTAAAAGAAATTGCAGGGGATTTGAATAAATGATAACATCGATTTTATGAACTATTTTGCACTTTCTGAATATCAGGTGATCTTTTTATGAGAAAAGAAGTCCTGGCATGCGGTTATTCGTATCACAATTCCCCCTTTTTTCAATCTGCTCATCCATTAGACTGTTATTTGATCCGTTTTCAAACATCAGGAAAGAGCACAGCTGTCGTGAACGGAAACGAGCTGCTTTTTGAAACAGGTGATTTATTATTAGCGGAAAAAGGGATGCAGTACGAGCTGAGGATCGTAGAAACAGCGGATCATGATGAGGAGAACGAAGAAGTTTCAAGCAGTGACTTCTATCTCTTGTGTGACGGGAAGTGGATCGAAGAGTGGTGGCAGCGTTCCAAACGCCCATTGCATTGCAGCATTGAGCTGCATGAAAACATTCTCTTTTTGTGGAGACAATTAATTCATGAGAAAAATAAAGCTGGGGATGACCATGCCGAACTGCAGAGCTATTTGCTGCGCATCCTTTGTCTTTATCTGGATAAGGCGATCAACGAAACGTTTGAGCGCAACTCTTCTTTTATCGCATCACGAATTAAGCGATATATCGAAAGACATGCCTGCAAAACGTTTAAAGTGGCGGATGCGGCGGCATATGTCGGTCTCAGCGTATCCCGTTCGTCTCGGCTGTTCAAACAGCATTACGGCAAAACGATCATGCAATATGCGTTGGAATACCGATTGCAAAATGCCGTCGACCGCATGAAACATACGACCATGACTTTGGAGGAGATCGCCGACAGCTGCGGCTTCGGCAGCTATACTTTTTTCTACAAATCATTTAAAACAAAATACGGACTGTCGCCGACGGAATTTCGAAACCAAATCTTTTAAAAAGAACAACAAGCCGGCATTCCGCAAGCGACAGTCTTTATTAAAATTTTTGCTGTCATGCATTTCGTCATTTCACGCGCTTCATATAGACAAGTTCATTCACGCCGCTTCTTTTGCTGTGTTTGTGAGGAATGCGCATAAATTCCGCAAACCCCAATTTTTCATAGAGCTTAATGGCGCTTTCATTCGTATCCGCTGCCTCTAATACATACTCGCTGTACGGCGTGGATTGCATCATTTCACTTAACAGTTTTGTCGCCGCCCCTTGGCCTCTGTACTTTTCTGACGTTGCCACAAACTCAATGGCGCCCATGCGATCCGTGAATGGAAATGGATATTGCTTTTTCTCAAATTGATTTCTGAGAACAACATAGGCAATGCTGCCCATGATGAAACCAAGATGCTTTCTCAATTCACGAACATCGAGCGTGACGGAAGGCTGATGATTGTTCGTGCAGGCCGCGATGGCTGCAATCTCATCATTCATGACGACAACAAAGAATACATCAAGATTAAACATATGAGCAAATGTCCGGTAAAGTTTATCTTTATCTTTTGAAAAAAATTTCAGCCACTGATAAAAACCGTCTGTAAATATTTTGCTCATTTCAATTCTTATATCGCGTCCTGCTTCGCCCGCACGAATCACTTGCATCGTTTTCTTCCCCATTTCTTCGCTGAAGTTAAAACTGTCCCGCTATTGTACATTATTTAACGGACAATTTCCATAAGTTAGTATTCTCTCCATGCTTCAAATTTATGAATGTTCCCATTCCACGACGACCATTCCGTAACCTCGCAGCTTCGGCAGCGGTATGCGAATATAGCCGTCTTGCATCTCATAAGCAAGCGGTTTGCGCTCCGGCGCCAGGTACGCTTGTTTTACTGCAGCGTCTGCTCTGACATAAACAACGCCGTCTGTGAGAATGGGGAGATCTTCAATGATGTTGTATCTTCCCCGCGGCTCGGGATGCGTCGTCTTCACATGAATCATCCGCATGTTTTCCTTCTCAGTGACGGTCACGCGCGCATACGTCGGGATCTGTTCGCAGCGGATGAGCGGAGCGTCCAACAGCTGCTGCAAAACATAATTCAGCAAATATTTGTGCGTTGGCATCGCAACATCCATATAGGCGCCGAACAAGTTGAAGCAAAATTGAAAAATGTTCCCTGACCTGGCAACCGCCGGTCTTCCCGCATCCCCCTTAGGCGGTGTATAGAAATAGCCGTGAAATCCGTCCCAATGCCGATTGAAATACGGCTCGTAATAATCCGCGACCACCGTTGCCCCTTCCTTCGCCTGCATCAGGATCGCTTGGCTGTAAATCCCGCACAGCGAATCCGGAACTTCCTCGCCTAAATCTGCCCGCGCTTTGAAATACGAACTGTTCCACGGATCTTCTCCTTCATAAATCATGTTCCAGGAATCGATGGCAAAAGCGGTTCCTTCCGGGTTTAATCCAGACCTGCCGGTGCTGATGATGCCTCCCCCGCTGCTGATATGCGCTTCCAATTTCGATTTTAAAGCTGCGTCCACTTCGATGTTGTCAGGCAATATGACGACCTTATATTTTGACAAGTCGTTTCTCTCATCGATGATGTCATACGTATATTTCAGTTCTCCTAACATGCGTGCCGCGCCGTTATGCGCCTTCTCAATTCCTGCTGCTTTTTTTGCTAAAACGGCGATGTCCGCCTTCGCTTTCGCATCATCTGTCCACGGCTCGTACTGCTCAATTTCTCGATAAATCTCTCCGATCATCCGATACATTGAACGATCCAGTCCGTCTCGCGGATGCATGTGGTCCCCGATCGATGTCGTTGCTGCATTGCTGATCGCGTCCCAGCAATCATTCAGCAGCGAAGCTTTGCTCTTGATGCCGCCAAAATCGCCCCAATTGACATGAAAACGCCCCGTCATGTAGATGACTTGGTCTTCCGTATTGCGCAAATATGCTGCCCTCGCCGGGAAAAAATCATAGCTCCACGCACTGGGCAAACATTCGATTTCCGCATGCGTGTGCAGCCCTTCCGTAAAGTTCGGCGCCAAACCGTTCAACGTTAAATATTTGTCATCGCCAATCAAGCTCTTAACTTGTCTTGCGAAATCGAGCATCATCGATTGAGCAAATGCATAGACGTGTTCATCATTTGTCGGATCCAATCCCTGCTTTTGCATGCTTTCATTGCAATCATTGCAGTAACACGGCCGAATTGCCAAACAATCGAGGAAGACGCCTTCCACCGGGTAACGCTCGAGCACCTCTTTGATCATGCCAAACACATATTGCCGATAAGGCGTATTCAGACACATGACGCGGAAAAAGTTCGCCGTCCGGTCTCCGTATATCATTTGGCCCTCCTTGTTGACAATCGTCCACTCGCGACGCTTTCTGGCCATTTCGTGATCCAAGCCGACGTTGAAATATGCAATGACGCTGATTCCAACTTTGCGGCATTCTTCCACGATTTGACCGAACATGTCGAAAGACAAGCCGGGATAAGTTAAGCCAATTTCAGTCGGATAATATGCAAAACCGATATTGCATTTCGCAAAAGCATTAATAAATTCAACCCTGGCGTTTTTGAGCGTTTGAGCAAATTCGCGCGCGTCAAAATTCGCCCCGAAATCTTCAATGCCGGGCAGCGTATGGAAATCAATATGGATCGCCCGTTTGATCGTTTTCATGACAGCATCCCTTCCTCTCCTCATTTCGTTATTGGCTCACAGCCGACAACATCGAACATCTCATCTTGCGCAAGCGCTTTCAACTCATTGATAATCACATGCGAAATATTTAACCAGACCTCCATTTATCATATATTATATTTTATATATAATCTATAATCATTGTACCGCAGTCAACGCGAGCCATCAATATGAACCGGCATAATTTTTCCAGAAAAAGTTGGCGCTGCGTCGTGCCTATAAAATGAAAAGAGGGGACTAGCACGCCCCCCCTTATTCCACTATGATCACTTCGTCATACGGCGATTCGGGCGACTCCAGCAGCGGCTGCGGAATACCTTTCAAATGATGATCGAAGAAAGCTGTAATATAATCTCGCTGCGCCGCCAGCGCATGGTCAGCATCGACCGTTCCGATGCTGTGGTGCATGACTTGCCGGGATAAACTCTGCTTCTTGCTTAACTGCGGCAGCAAGAGCTGGTAATCGGTAAACGTAAAATGCGCCCCATTCGGCATGCTGACATCCATCTTCCAGCCCGTCGATTGATTCCAGAAAAAATTCCGGTCAAGCGCTGTCAGATGAGAATCAACCTCGCCCTCGTCATTATAGCCCGAATTCATGAGCATAAACGGACGATCCAATCCTTCCAGCGCAACAGGAAGCAAATGATCCGGCAAATACCCCATCGATCCGTCCATATCGATGCCGGCATCGATGCGTGCATCTTCATGCATCGCTTGCGCAGCCGTCGCGCCCCCGGCCGAATGGCCGAAGATCCCGATTTTCTCCAAATCAATCGCTTCGCTTAAGCTTTCCAGCAATGCTTGGTCCGCATGATCAGGAAAATTGCCGTTTTTCATCTCGAACAGCTGATTGAGCACAAATCTTACATCGTCCACTCGGACATCCATCATCTTGAGCAAAGTTTCCGCGTTCAACGTCGGCAATGCATCGGTCAATACGCGCCCATCGGGAAACTCAACGACAGCAGCCTCATGCGTGTGATCGACAGCGACAACGATATAACCTCGGCTCGCCAGCTCCAGCGCATGAAACGTCCCAAAATTTCTCGGAATGGATCCCCCCGGCGAATAAAAGATCACCGGCCAGCCTTCCTCAGTGCGCGCCACCGGGGCATGCAGCCAGGCATGGGTCACGATCCCCGCCAAGTCAATGCGGCCGGCGTCCAATCCGATCGTTGGAATGACATGCTCGTCATAATATTCAGCTGCGCCCGGCCGCATATAAGGCGCCGGCTGTCCGCTTGACTCGCTCGCCGGGTACCAAATGCTGATCATCAGCTCCCGCTGCTCGTCCTTCACCCATGGATCTCGCCTGCTCCCATCGACGAGGTGCAACTCTGTCACTCCGGCAACATATGGACCTGTCGGTTCAGGAAATTCCAAGCGGATCATTTCTCCTCCAGAACGCTCTTCATTGTTTGCAGCAGGCTCCACCCAACTTAACAGCCCAATCATGATGACAACTCCAATCAAAACGGCTGCGGCAGCCGTCAAATGCAGCATGCGGGCAGTCTCCCCGAATACGAGCTTGTGAATGGAATTGACGGTCATGGCGTAATAAATCATGTAAATGACGATGAATACAAAGACACAGATGAGAATCGGCAAAGCAAGGCTGATTCCTCCTAAACCGCCAAACAGCTTTTTCAGCCATTGAAACAAGACGATATAATGACACAGCCCGATGACGAGAGGCAGCAGAAAAATCAATGCATTTTGTTTCACAATGACGGAACGGATCTCTCTCTTGCTCACGCCGATTTTTTGCAAAATATCATACCCGGACATGCTGCTGACGGCTTCGGTTAATTGTTTGAAATATAAAATGCTGCCAGTTGCCATTAAAAAGATCATTCCGAGAAAACCGAGTATGAAAACATTAAACGCCGCATCTTCAATGCCGAGCCGGTACTCCGTGTAAAACGATGACAACTTCGATTCCTCTGTTGCAATCACTGCCAAAGCATCGGCTGTTTCCTTGGCTGTTTTTTGGTTCGCAGCTATATAACCGACATAATGATGCGGCGGTCTTTGCTCGGAAATCTGCTGAAAGACATTGTCCGATACGACGATCATAATATCCGGATAGTGCCAATTGATGATCCGTCCTGCCGTCATGCCGGCAAAAGTCAGCGAAATCTGACCTTCGGGCAGTTCAAGCGTGATTTTTTCTCCAATATAGTCGTCTTCGCTGTAATCCGTATACATTGGACGGACGGCGATCGCATGCCCATCCTCTTTCAATTGCAGCTGCTCCAGCTTTAAAACGGCTGCCGCCCGATTATATTCGCTTGCCGCAATCACTTTCAGCGGATCGGGTTCGGCTGCTTTGTCTCTTTTGGATAAAATCTGTTCGCTGGAAGCTTCGCCTTTCAGATGAACAATCGGCAATTCGATTCGTTCGATCACCGGATGGGAAAAGTCGCTCTCGATGATTGCATCCACCTTCTCGTTAAATGCTTCATCTTGAGCGATGTACATATAACTGAACGGCGCGATCATGCGCGCAGTCTTCTCATAAGCATAATATGCGCTGAACCCAAAGCTGAAAGCACACAGCACAACCGCAGACAAGAGAGTAATGATGCTTAATGTGCGGGCGTTGCCTTTCAAGCGATGCAGCAAATGGGAAGCAATGATCAAATTCATGCCCTTGTAATAGAACCGCTTATTTTGCCTCACATAGGTCAGCAGCCAAATCAAAAGCGAAGAAAACAAAAGAAATGTCCCTGCAATCATGCCGGACGCCATAACGCTGAAATTCAGCGCGATCTCTGCATTGTTTAAAAACGGCCGGAATCCAAACCAATAACTGACCGCCAAACAGAGGACGGCTGCAACAGCCGCCAGCTTGGATGCGCGAGGCTCTTCCTCGCCTTTCTGTTCTGCGCGAAACAGCTCAATCAGCTGATAACGGTAAATTAAGCGATACGCTTGAAACGAAGTCATGAAAATAATTGCCATAAACACTATGACGGTGCTTAGCAGCGCCGGGACTGACAATGTCATCCCGACATCGACATCTATTTCAAGCAATCGCATCAATGCCATCGTGAACAATTTCGACAAAAAAGATCCGGCGGCAATGCCTGCGGCCAAAACCGCGATGCCGATCAGCAAATTTTCGTAAAACAGCATCCGGCCAATCGTTTTCTTGGATAGACCGAGCAGCGCATACAATCCGACTTCTTTTTTTCTTTTTCGCGTAAAAAACTGATTCATCGCATACATGAAAATCGATGCAAACAAGATGAGAATGAACGTTGCAGCCATGAACACAGAACGCATGTTTTGGGAAGACGAAATCGCCTCATGAACGTCTTCATGGTATTGCAGCGAGGCAAAAATATAAAAAATGGCGACATTAAAAAACATGGAGACAAAGTAAATCGAATAATTGCGGAAGTTTCCTTGAATATTTTTCTTTGCCAAGTCAAACAGCGTCACCCTGCATTCCCTCCCAAAACCGTTAACACATCCAATATTTTCTTAAAAAATTCTTTGCGCGGCATATTCCCTTTGACCAGCTCGGCAAAGATCAAGCCGTCTTTAATGAACAGGACGCGATTGCAGTAGCTTGCTGCAAAAGCGTCATGCGTCACCATTAAAATAGTGGCTTGGTCCTGCTCATTCAGTTCCTCTAATGATTCCAGCAGTTCCGTTGCCGACCTCGAATCGAGCGCGCCTGTCGGCTCGTCGGCCAAGATCAGTTTCGGGCGGGTGACCATCGCTCTGGAAGCAGCCGTTCGCTGTTTTTGTCCGCCGGACAGTTGATACGGATATAGATTTAAAATCGATTGAATATGAAATTTTGCAGCGATCTCATTCACTCTTTTTTCTAATTCATTCGGCTCCATATTTGAAATTGCCAGCGGCAGCAAAATGTTTTCTTTGACCGTTAATGTGTCCAACAAATTGTAATCTTGAAAGATAAATCCGAGTTTGGTGCGGCGAAACTCTGACAAATCCGCTTCGTTCATCTGAAGCACGCTTTGCCCGTCAATAACGATCTCGCCGGAAGTCGGCTCATCGATCGTTGCAGCGAGATTGAGCAAAGTTGTTTTCCCGGAACCGGACGGCCCCATAATTCCGGCAAATTCACCTTGATAAACGTTCAAATCAATCCCGTGGAGCACAGGAATGACATTGTCTTTCACCGCATATGACTTCATCACATTTTTCATTTCCATAATCGGTTGCATGCGCAGATCCCGCCTTTTTCCTCGTTTTTTTTATCTTGACAGTATCGTAGCATTTTTATCATCGGGATTCCTTTATGCATGCTTACATTTTCGCTTTGCTGCCTTACAATTTTGTCATGTTGCTGATCAAGTTTGATTCATCATGGCATCATGCCAATCGATTAGTGTACAATGAATGGGAGAACACGGGAGGGATCGTCAATGAAAATCATGATCGTGGAAGATGATCCGGCTATTCGCGAGATGCTCGGCGAGACAGTTCATAAATGGGGATTCGAAGCAGTGCTGTGCGATGATTTCCATCGGATTGTGAAT
>CALKAN010000028.1 GCA_937983035.1 uncultured Paenibacillaceae bacterium
GTGATTACAAATCATTTTGCGGCACTTGAACAAGCGCTGAATGAAGAGGCGATTTCCGTGATGCATTATGAGCGGCTCGGTTTAGATGAAATTTTAGAATATTTGATACGGGAGAAATCAGCCTAGTCTTTATCGCTTCATTGATCCGCTCGTTTGGTCTGCCGTTCGTGACTGCATCGTTTCTCCGTTCTTTTCATGTGATTTGAATCGCTGCAAGCTGCGGGAATGGCAGCGGATAGAATGATGATCAATCGTTGTTGTATAATATAGACGTTTATGCAAATGGGGTCGGTCGCACAAAGCTGCCGACAACGACGAAACGAATGCAACGGAATAAGTTTGAAAAGTGAGGTGTGTCTGTGATGCAGCTTCCCGTCGATTTTCAAACGAAAATGCGTCAACTGCTGCAGGATGAATACGAAGCTTTCCTGCGCAGTTTTCAGGAAGAAAAGCATTCCGGCTTGAGAGTCAACACGTTAAAAATTGAGACGGAATCATTTTTAAAGCTCAGCCCTTTTCGCCTGGAACCGGTTCCCTGGGCGAAAACGGGCTTTTATTATGATGAGAACGATCGTCCCGGCAAACATCCATATCATGAAGCAGGGCTTTATTATATCCAGGAACCGAGCGCGATGGCCGTCGCGGAAATTGCTTCTCCGCGTCCGGGGGAGAAGGTGCTCGATTTGTGCGCGGCGCCGGGAGGGAAGACGACTCATTTGGCGTCATTCATGAAGCAAGAGGGACTGCTTGTGGCCAATGAAATTCATCCGGCACGGGCGAAAGCATTGTCGCAAAACGTCGAACGAATGGGGATTCAAAATGTTGTCGTGACAAGTGAACCGCCGGATCGGTTAGCGGCACGGTTTCCTGAATATTTTGATTGCGTGTTGGTGGACGCCCCTTGTTCAGGGGAAGGCATGTTTCGCAAAAATCCGCAAGCGTGCGAAGAATGGAGTTTGGATCATGTGCAGCTTTGCGCGATGCGGCAGCACGATATTTTGAAACATGCCGCGGACATGCTGCGGCCGGGCGGAAAGCTGGTTTATTCGACATGCACGTTCTCGCCTGAAGAGAACGAACAAGTGATCAGCGCTTTTGTGAAAGAACATTCCGATTTTGAAATTGAAACGGTGAATACATATGAAGGATTTGATCATGGGCGGGCAGATTGGACAAGCGCTCCGGCAGATTCGATCGAGCGGACGGTGCGAATTTGGCCGCACCGTCAAAGAGGGGAAGGGCATTATATTGCCTTATTGCGAAAAAACGGCGGAGATTCAAAACAACGATGGAAAAAGCACGCTGCAGCAAATGCCAAAGTTAACTCCAGCGCGCTTAAAGCTTACTATGAATTCGCCGAGGAGCATTTGAACGAAACGCTGGAAGGCCGGTTCGCGTTGTTTTCGGACGAGCTTTACATCGTGCCGGACGACATGTTGTCCATGGATCGGTTGAAAGTGCTGCGCGCAGGCCTGCATTTGGGCACATTAAAGAAAAACCGATTCGAACCGTCCCATGCATTGGCGCTTGCCCTGCGGCGGGATCAAGCGAAGCGCAGCTTCAATTTCCAGCCGGAATCCCCGGAAATGAAAGCTTATTTGCGCGGAGAATCGCTGGCTGCGGACGGAGATAAAGGCTGGCATTTAATTTTGGCGGATGGTTATTCCATCGGTTGGGCCAAGCTGGCAGGCGGAATGCTGAAGAACCATTATCCGAAAGGACTGCGCTGGTTTTAATTTGACAATCTTTCTCATTTTCGGTTAAATAGATCATGGTTAGCACTCATGGGGCTTGAGTGCTAAATTTGGTTCGAGGTAAATTTACAGTGAAAGGAGCAGTGCGGATCCGTGGCTAAGAAGCAATTTAAGGCAGAATCGAAGCGATTGTTGGAGATGATGATCAACTCGATCTATTCGCAAAAGGAGATCTTTCTAAGAGAGCTCATTTCGAATGCCAGTGACGCGATCGACAAAATTTATTACCGGGCGCTGACCGATGACAAACTCGTATTCAATAAGGATGATTATTACATTCGAATTACTGCGGACAAAGAAAAGCGCCTCCTGACCGTTTCCGATACCGGCATCGGGATGACGAAAGAGGAATTGGAGAACAATTTGGGCACGATTGCCCGCAGCGGTTCTCTCGCATTTAAGCAAGAAAACAAAATGGAAGAAGATCATCAAATTATCGGTCAGTTTGGCGTCGGTTTTTATTCCGCATTCATGGTTGCTGACAAAGTTACCGTCATCAGCAAAGCTTTAGGCAGCGAGGAAGCGTATAAATGGGAATCATCCGGCACGGACGGATATACGATCGAGCCGTGTGAGAAAGACGGCGTAGGCACGGACATTATCCTTTCCATTAAGAAAAATGAAGAACATGAAGACGGCGAATCCGAAAATTACGACGAATTCCTTGAGGAATACCGTCTGCGGGCGATTGTGAAAAAATATTCGGACTTCATCCGCTATCCGATCAAAATGATGGTAACCGAACACGTGCCGAAAGAAGGCAGCGAAGGGGAATTCGAAGAAAAGAAAGTTGAAAAGACGATCAACAGCATGGTTCCGATCTGGCGGAAAAATCGAAACGAATTGACGGATGAAGACTATGAGAATTTTTACAGAGAGAAGCATTACGGGTATGACAAGCCGCTGAAGCATATTCACATTAAAGCCGACGGAACGATCGTTTATCACGCCATCTTGTATATTCCCGAGACGCCTCCGTTTGATTACTATACGAAGGAATATGAAAAAGGTTTGGAACTGTATTCCAGCGGCGTGCTCATTATGAACAAATGCCCGGATTTATTGCCGGATTATTTCAGCTTTGTGAAAGGCATGGTCGATTCCGAAGACTTGTCTTTGAACATTTCTCGCGAGATGTTGCAGCATGACCGGCAGCTGAAGATGATCGCCAGAAATATTAAAAACAAAATTAAATCTGAACTGCAAAACATGTTGAAAAATGAACGGGAGAAATATGAGAAATTTTATCAGCATTTCGGCAGACAGTTGAAATACGGCGTGTACAGTGATTTCGGCGCGAACAAGAAAGATTTGCAAGATTTGCTGATGTTTTATTCTTCGAAAGAGAAGAAACTGGTGACATTGGATGAATACGTGTCCAGAATGCCGGAAGAACAAAAATACATTTATTATGCAGCCGGCGATTCGATCGAACGCATTGAGAAGCTTCCGCAGACAGAGCTGGTCAAGGACAAAGGCTATGAAATTTTATACTTTACGGAAGACGTGGACGAGTTCGCCGTCAAAATGATGATGAACTATAAAGAGAAAGAGTTCAAGTCCGTGTCCAGCGGCGATCTCGGCATTGAAGCGGATGAAAGCAAAGCAGGCGCAGAAGACGATCATAAAGAACTGTTTGAATACATGCAGAAAAGACTCGAGGGCAAGGTCAAGCGCGTGCAAGCGTCCAAGCGTTTGAAGACGCACCCGGTATGCCTGTCGGCAGAAGGGGACATCTCGATCGAAATGGAAAAAGTGCTGAGCGCCATGCCGGATTCGCAAAACATTAAAGCAGAGAAAATATTAGAAGTGAACGTCAATCATGAAGTTTTCAACGCTTTGAAAAATGCGTTCGAGCAAGATAAGGAAAAGCTCGATTTATACACTGACTTGCTTTACAATCAGGCGCTTTTGATCGAAGGACTGCAGGTCGAAGATCCGGTGCAATTTACGAATCAGATCTGCAAGGTGATGGTGTGAAAGAAGAAGGAGCGGCTGTCTTCAGCGGCAGCGCTGCTCCTTCTTTTTATGTTTAAAAGTTCGGTTTGCGGGCATCATTAGTAAAAATTTGGAACAACGGAGTAAAATTACGACTCATAGCTTTGGAAAAAATATGAAATAATAAATGAGATGAACTTGTAAGCGCTTCAATAAAAAGGAGGAATGATATTTTGAGAAAGTTGTTGATTGTTGCATTGCTGCTCATATTGGGAGTAATTGGACTTGCATGTTCGAATGAAGAGGCGATGAATCCGTCTGAAGAAGCGCTGACAGTGTTAGAGCAGCCGGCTGAGCTTTACATTTACCTTACATCTCCGGGCACGTTTTTGGAAGAATACCGAGAAATGATGACCAAACAATTTCCAAACTACACGCTCCACTTTTTGAACGTGAATGCAGATCAGCCGATGGAAGCACTGATCACGGACCAGCAGCAGATCGATTTAATCGTCAGCTCAGTCGGCCTAACTTCGAGGTTTTTGTTTGAATATGAATTTCAAAGCGATATCAGCGATTTGATTCAAAAATACAATTTTGACTTGGACAGGCTGGAGCCGACAGCGATCGAAATACAGCGAAAACTTGCTGACGGCGGCATTTACGGATTGCCGTTTGCGACTTCAACGCTGACGATCTTTTATAACAAAGATTTGTTTGACAAGTTTGCCGTGGATTATCCTTCCGATGATTTGACATGGGATGAATTGTACAGCTTGGCGCAGGTGATGACGCGCACGGAAGAAGGCGTCAGTTATAAAGGGATGAACATGGCGTTTACGCACGGCATGCTGATGAATCAATACGGCGCAGATTTCGTCGATCCGGAAACGCACGCATCGCTGTTTGAAGAAAGCGCTTTTAGAGATGCGTTTTTGAATATGGCCCGCTTCTTTTTAATTCCTGGCAATGAAATTGCCAACAATACGTTCTCGGTCAGCGTGCAGCAAAATGAATTTTACGTGGATCAAATCGTGGCGATGTATATGACGCAAGTGGAGGCAGCGAACAGATATCAAGATTTGCTGAATTGGGATGTGGCTGCTGTTCCGCTTCATAACGGCACCGGACCGCAAACGTATCCTTATTATTTCTACTTAACGACGACGAGCAAGAACAGAGACGCGGCATTCCAAGTGATGGCATACATGACTTCGGATGAATTCCAAAATTATGTCGTCCGCACCGGCACATTGCCGATCTTGAAAGACTCAAGCAAAGTGTTTGAAAATTTCGGAAAAAATGAACCTTATTTTGAAGGAAAAAATTTAAAAGCCTTTTTGCCGGAGAAGTTCGCAGCACCTATTGCGCCGT
>CALKAN010000029.1 GCA_937983035.1 uncultured Paenibacillaceae bacterium
ACACCCCACCCCACCAGCAGAAACCAAAAGCCCTCACCACGTCGAGTGGTGGGGTGCATTGGCCGGCATGTTTGGCGCAGGAGCGGGCTTGATCGGATTTTGGCTGCAGCCGATGCGCGTGTGGGAGCGTCTTTGGGCGTTGGCATCAGGCTTGCTGCTGATCATCCCCGGCTTGTTCAGCGATTTGGCGGGATTCGGCTCATTGCTGATTATATTCACGATTCAGTGGATGCAGGTGAGAAAGAAGAAAAAAACGCCGGAATCGAAATTGTTTTCTGACAGTAAGACGATCGAAACATGAATCCATGCTTTAAACAGAGAAAGTGAGCCGTTCAACCGCTGTTGAAACTTAACGAAACATTCAGCTCAAGTCTTTCACGGATCGACGGATGATGAGATCGGATGGAAGCACGATCTTTTGCCGCGGCTTATCTTTTGTGCTGTTTTGAATGCGTTCGATCAGCATTTGCATGCCCATATATCCAAATTGATAAGCTTGCTGCGAAATTACGGTCAGAAACGGATCAACCTCTGAATAAGGACCAAGTTCGTCGAAGCAGACGAGAGAGACGTCATCCGGAATGTGCAGTCCTTTCGCCTGCAAAAGACGCATCGTCTCTACAGCGAGCGCATTGTTTCCAGCGATGATCGCAGTCGGGAATGGCTGAAGCTGATCGAGCCAAGCTTCGATATCCGAGCCGTCGCCGGCCGGCTTGAATCCTGTTTCATGAATATATCGTTCGCGCACGGGCAAGTCATATATTTTCAGCCCGTCGATATATCCTTGCTTGCGAAGGCGGGCGCTTGAAATCGAAGAAGAGCCGTTGATCATGGCGATGTCGCGGTGGCCTTGGCTGACGAGATACTCTACCAGCCGCCTGCCGCTGTCTCGGCTGTCTCCGAGCACGATGTCGCACTCGATCCCTGGAACTTCGCGGTCCAGCAAGACGAAAGGGATGTCATGCTGCTCCAGCTTTTGCAGATGGGGCAATGACAAGTCGCCCGCCGGAGCGATGAGCACGCCGTCTACGCGAGTCGTGAGAATGGTGTTGATATATCCGTTTTCTTTCTCGATGTTTTCGTCGCTGTTTCCGAACAGCAGACAATAGCCTGCTTTGAGCGCCGCATCTTCCGCTCCCCTTGAAACGGTCGTATAGAAAGGGTTCGTAATGTCTGTGATCAGCAAATACAAAATTTTCGTTTGCTGCGTCACAAGGCTTCTGGCCATGCGGTTCGGCACGTAATTGAGCTCTTCCATGACTTGCTTTACTTTGTTTCTCGTTTTTTCGCTGATGTTGCCCGTGTTATTGATAACTCTGGAAACGGTCATGGCTGATACGTTGGCTTTCTTCGCGATATCATAGATGGTAACCAAGATGTCTGTCTCCTTCTATCTGTATTGAGCATAAAGCATTCAGCTATGTAACAAAGAAGTGAAATCAAAAAATGCAATTCTATCTTACCGAAAAAAAAGATTGACAGCAAGCGTTGTCATTGTTAATTTAATGTTATCGATAACATACCTTCATTTCATTTTTGGGAGGGAAATCTCATGACGATTGAACAATACCGCTGGTCGAAAAGTTTTCCGAAGATCGGCATTCGGCCGACGATCGACGGACGCCGCAGAGGGGTGCGTGAATCTTTGGAAGAGCATACGATGAATTTGGCGAAAGCAGCCGCCGAACTTATCAGTGAAAATTTGCGTTATCCGGACGGTTCGAAAGTCGAGTGCGTCATCGCAGATACTTGCATTGGCGGAGTGGCGGAAGCAGCGGCATGCGCAGAAAAATTTGAAAGAGAGCAGGTCGGGGTTTCGATCACGGTGACGCCTTGCTGGTGTTACGGCACGGAAACGATGGACATGAATCCTTTGATTCCGAAAGCGGTTTGGGGCTTTAACGGTTCGGAGCGGCCGGGCGCTGTCTATTTGGCTGCTGTGCTGGCAGCTCACGCTCAGAAAGGTTTGCCTGCATTCGGCATTTATGGGGGCGAGGTGCAGGATGCCGGCGATACAACGATTCCGGACGATGTCAAAGAGAAGCTGCTTCGGTTTGCAAAAGGCGGGCTGGCCGCGGCGATGATGCGAGGCCAATCGTATTTGTCCATGGGTTCCGTATCGATGGGCATCGGCGGCTCCATTGTGGATGAGTCCTTTTTCCAGGATTATTTGGGCATGCGCAATGAATACGTCGATATGTCGGAATTCGTCAGAAGGATGGAAGAAGGCATCTACGATCCGGAAGAGTTTGAGAAAGCGCTTCAATGGGTGAAGGCCAATTGCAAAGAAGGCGCGGATAACAACCCTGCTGACAAGCAGAAGAGCCGCGAGCAGAAAGACAAAGATTGGGAAACGTCGGTCAAAATGGCGCTCATTGCCCGCGATTTGATGATCGGAAATCCGCGTCTGGCAGAGCTGGGTTTCGAGGAGGAGGCGATGGGTCACAATGCGATCGTTTCCGGATTCCAAGGACAGCGGCAATGGACTGACCATTTCCCGAACGGAGACTTTATGGAAGCGATTTTGAATTCGTCATTTGATTGGAACGGCATCCGTTCTCCATATATCGTCGCTACAGAAAATGACAGCTTAAACGGCGCGACGATGCTGATGGGTTACTTGCTGACGAATACCGCGCAAATCTTTGCCGATGTGCGCACGTATTGGGGTCCGGAATCGGTAGAGCGGGTTACGGGGCATAAGTTGAGCGGACGAGCCGAAGGCGGCATCTTGCATTTGAAAAACTCCGGGGCGGCTGCGCTTGACGGTTCAGGCTGGCAAGAGATTGACGGCAAACCGGCGATGAAGCCGCACTGGGAAATTACGCAAGAGGAAGCGGACAAATGCTTGCAGGCAACGTCTTGGCGGCCGGCCAATTTGGAATATTTCAGAGGCGGCGGATACTCTTCTGAATACTTAAGCCGCGGCGGCATGCCGGTGACGATGGCGCGGTTGAACTTAGTGAAAGGGCTCGGACCTGTGCTGCAAATTGCGGAAGGGTATACGGTCGACTTGCCGGAAGTCGTACATAAGGCATTGGATGAGCGGACTGACCCGACTTGGCCGACGACATGGTTCGCCCCCATTTTGACGGGCGAAGGCGCGTTTCGTTCCGTCTATGACGTGATGGATAACTGGGGATCGAATCATGGATCGATCAGCTTTGGTCACATCGGGGCAGACTTGATCACTTTGGCATCCATTTTGCGCATTCCCGTAAATATGCACAACGTTCCGGAAGAACGAATTTTCCGTCCGCGCGCTTGGGGATTGTTCGGCACGAAAGATTTGGAAAGCGCTGACTTCCGCGCATGCCAAAATTTTGGCCCGTTGTATAAGTAAAGCAGCGAAAAACAACAGAAACACAAAGCCGAAAACAGCAGTCTTAACCGCGAAGGAGTCTTGCTTATGTTCAATGATCAACATATTCGGACAGAATTGTGCAAATATGCCAAGAAAATTGTGGAACAAAAACTCGTGGTCGGTCCGGGCGGCAACATCTCAGCCAGAGCAAACGACAAGATGTACTTGTCTCCAAGCGGATTTGCACTGGATGAAGTGGCGGCTGAGCAATGGGTGGAGGTCGACATCCCTTCAGGAAAGATAGCTGATGCGTCTGGGCTCAGGCCGTCATCCGAAGTGTTGATGCATTTGTATGCGTATCGCGCTGATCCGTCGATTGGCGCGATCGTGCACACGCATCCGCCGCATTGCATCGCATTTACGCTGGTGGAGCAGCAGCTTCCGATCATGTTTCCTGATCAGGCAGCGCTCGTCGGCAAAACGGCTTGCATCCCTTATGTATTGCCAACTACGGAAAAGCTGGCCGAAGCATTTGCGGCAAAAGTGACCCAAGCCGCTTCTTTTTTGCTCGGCAATCATGGATTGGTTACGGTCGGGCGAAATTTGCGCGAAGCGTATTACCGCACGGAAGTCGTGGAAGAAAGCGCAAAAATTTATCTCATTGCCAAGTCGATTCGCGAGCCGAAAGTGCTTTCGGATGAAGAAGTTGAAGAAATTGCGTCATTGGAAAGCGAAGCGTATCGGATTCAATTGCTGCAAAAGATGAATTGATCGGACGAAAACGAATTTTATACTAGCACAAGTGCAGAATCGCATGCGTACTCCGCCTGTCAAGCCGGGCGGTGCTGCGTGCGATTTTGCCCTTTGAAATGAACTGAAAGGGGAGGAGACGGGTGGCGGTTGATCATCAAGTGCTCGCTTTTGATTTAGGCGCGAGCAGCGGGCGCGCGTTTGCAGGAAAATACACGAAGCTGGAAGGGAAAGAGCCGATCCTTTTGGCGGAGGAAATTCATCGGTTCCCGAACGGTGCGGTAGAAGTCGGACACCATCTGCATTGGGACATTTTGCGATTGCTGGAAGAAGTGAAAACAGGCATTCGCATCGCTTTTCAACAAGGATGGGAACCGAAAACGTTCG
>CALKAN010000030.1 GCA_937983035.1 uncultured Paenibacillaceae bacterium
TTCTATTTTATGTCGCATTTATTTTGGTCGTCTTATTTTTCTTAGTTCGAGGTTGGCTTGGCGTCGGACTGCAATCGATGTTCAGAGGACGGGAAGGCGTTGTTGTTGAGGAAATTCCCGTAAAAGGCGCTGGACAGATCCAAATTGATGTCGGTGAGGGAGAGAAAATTTCCTGGAAAGCGATCCAAAAGAAAGGCAGCAATCCCATCAAACAAAATGACAAAATTGTTATCGTTGGATTCAAAAACGGCAGCTATGTCGTTCAAGCAGCACAAGAATAATACGGAAAACGAGCCCTGGGTGATTATACCCGGGTTTTTTTATTTCCATTGATGCATGAACCGATTTTGACGATTTTCATTGTTTACAAACACATTTTGCACGTCATGACGCCATATAGACGAGATTGTAAAAAAGAACACTGGTTCCATCTGTTAATGGAATCAGTGTTCTTCGCATGATTATTCTCTCTCCAATTTCATTGCTGCTATCGTTTGTTCAGCCAGCTCTTGCGCTTCTTTCAGTGCAGTGTTGATATCCTTATTGTTCAGAGCAAGCTCTTTGCGCAGATCACGAATGATTTTTTGCACTTCTTTGTCAAATGGATGAGGAGGCGGGGTTGGGCTGGAAGGATGCTTGAACAATGCAGCCAAGTTCAAATCTTTTAATTTCGGATTATTTGAGCCGTATGCCTCTTCATATTGTTTGCCTTTTAAAGCAGGAATGCGGGAATGAGAGCTGATCCGCATTTGCGATTCTTCGGAAACCATGTACTTCAGAACTTGCATTGCTTGTTCTTTATGTTCGCTTGTTTCAGTTATAGTCAACATATTTGCAAGCGTATGGCGTCCATAGCCTACGCGGTCTTCAAATCTTGGCTCTGTCACGATATCAAAATTCGGCAGATCTTGCGCGTCTTTGTCAAGTTGATTTAAAACTTTAGAAACCCATTCCGGCATCATGGCGAGCCTTTGCTGTTCCAGAAAAGTCCCTGAATATCAATCAGCGGTTTTTCTGTTTCTGGATCAATGAAAGGTTGTGTGTACGGGCTAACCATGTGATCTGGAAAACGCGGATCAAAGCCGATATATTGGATGCCGTCAGCCTCTCTTGTCAACAATCTGGCTTTATCCAACACTTCACTGTAGAGCATGTCGTCTACCGGGTATGAAACCCCGAATAAGTCAAAAATGTCTTTGTTATAAAACATCGTCCCAACGTTTCTCCAGACCGGAATGCCTTCCAGTCTTTGACCTTCAGGGTCCAGATTTCGGATCGCTGCTACTGTTTCCGGAATGAATTTGTCCAAATCAATTTCGAATTTCTCCACCAAATCCGAAATGTCAGCAGGCAGCCTGAGCTCTTTCAACGGCATATGCCAGTCATTATCGGAAAATATAATATCAGGAATTTCTTTGGCAGCAATCATTTCATCCAGGCTGCCTTCCATCTTTACAAGCGTTATGTTCGGAAAATGATTTTCAACCGGTTCTTTGAAGAAAAGTTCAAACTCTTCATTAGAAAGGCCTACATTAGCGTAAAAACCTAAAGTTACCGGTTCTGTAGAAACTTCCGGTGTCGATTGTTCTTCAGCGGTGTTCACATCTGAATTTTCGCTGGGAACGCTGCTTGAATCTGACATGCTTCCGGAAGCTGCCGGATCATCAGAACTGCAGCCTGCTGCTATGATCATTATCATGAGCATTGGCAATGCAGCTTTTTTCAAAAAGTTCAATAAACGCATACGACTTCCTCCTCTATATCTATTGTTGTAAGCTTGGATTGCTGAATTTCAGTGCAACATGCGCATAGGACAAATGTTTTGCCAGCATCTTCACCGGATTTCAGCACCCAGACAATACTATACTATGGAATTGTAATCGCAGTGTAATATAATTGTAAAAAAATTGTGAAATAATCATAATTTTTGTTAGGGATGCAAAAAAAATTACAGAGTTTAATCAACGCGGCTTAGCTGATTTCTATCAAAAAAAGATGAAGATGGGGAGGGGGGAGTGCATGCTTGCACAGCCAATGCAAACGAGGAAATACATATTATATGATGGATGTTTAAAGCTGTGAAGCTCGCTTGTTATAGAGACGTAATGGAGGCTGGGCATTCGAATATTGTCTGTTAAAATTGGACCGTATCTTGTTATGACTTCCTCAAAATCTTTTCCATCGCTTTTCCTTTAGCTAACTCGTCGATCAGTTTATCCAAATAACGAATTTCTTGCATCGTGGGTTCTTCAATGTCTTCGACTCGAACGCCGCAGATGACTCCTTTGATTAATTTTCTGGATGGGTTCAGCTTAGGAGCTTCTGCAAAGAAGGTTTCAAAATCCGTCTGCTTTTCTAATTGTGCTTCTAACTCTTCCTGACTATAGCCTGTCAACCAACGAATAATTTCATCTGCTTCCGCTTTTGTGCGTCCTTTTTTCTCTGCTTTTGCAACATAATGGGGATATACTTTCGCAAAACTCATAGTATATATTCGATGTTTGGCCATTTTTAATTCCGCCTTTTTATAGATTTTCTTTAGTATAGTACGTGAAACCATGGATTTCAAATTAATCATTTAATGATGAAGAAGCAAGGCAATAGCCGCATTGATGAACCGATCACAACATAGGAGAAAGTAAATCAGAACTTCGGTCATTAACCATTGATCAGCGATCGGAAATTGAAGTGATGATTTTGCTTAAATCATCGCTTTTTTTGAATTGTTTTGTTCATCCATACATCCATATTTATGGTAAACTTAGGAAGAAAGCCGGTTGGGGGAGGGAGTGGATGACATGGTGCCCGTAATCGTTTCCATTGCTGGTGCGTTCTGGTTGGCGCGAGAATCAAATAAGCGGGAGAGAAATGATATTTTTTGGGGATTTCTCGGTTTTTTCTTTGATTTTTTAGCGAACGGCATCTTTTTGATCTTAATCGGTCATCGAAAATGGGGCTTTGCTTCGATTGTATTGTGGATCATTCTAATTGTTATTTATTTTCAAAGGCATTTTAGTTGAGAAGTTGAAAAGTCGGAAGCAGTTAGGATACAAATAGTGGGTCATAGAAAGATTACAGATCCGATTGACTGGCCAGTTTCCGCACGTTCGATTGAAAAGCAGAAAGGGCTTTAAGAAAAGTTATCTTATCATACAAGTAAAAGCATTGCATGAAATGTTATATGATTGGAGTTATGAAGATGACCCGATTTGTCATTATGACCGTTGGCAAAACACACAGCGGAAAAACGACGTTTGCAAAACAATTGGAATCCGAATTGCAGGAAGCGGTTGTGATTGATCAGGACAATCATGCCGAATTAATTAACAAGCATTACAGGAAATTACGCCCGGCAAAAGGACCGAATACGTTGAAGTACACAGTGACGAATGCGATCGTTGAATACGCCGCAACGCACAGCAATTTCCATATCATTCTTAGCAATTCCAATCTCTATAAACAGGGCCGCACGAACGTCCTTCAGTATTTTCGCAAGAAAGGCTTTCAAAGCATTATTGTTTATTTTGATCTGCCTGTTGAAATTTTGAAAGAGCGAGTAGAGAGAACGAAAAGAAATAAATCTATATTTCGGCATGCATCCAGCTTTATGGAAGTGTTAGAACGTCAAGTATTGTTAGGTCAAGAGGAACCGACCCAAGACGAAGCGAATCATCTGTTTATTATTAAGAATCCAGCTGAGGCCACAAACGTGTTGCAGCAAATCAAAGAAATCAGTGAGATGAATCCAAATCATTGTTGATGCTGGAAGATACGAGTTTCAAAAGTTATATTTTGGAATTGCAGGAAGAAAGGTGAATTCAATGAAACGAATTTATCTTGTCAGGCATTGCAAAGCCAGCGGGCAAGAAAGAGACGCAAAACTATCGGAAGAAGGCATGCGTCAAGCTGAGCGGTTGGCTGACTTCTTCTCGGAGAAAGAAGTAGAATTCATTGTTTCCAGCCCCTACGAACGGGCGGTCTCGACGATACGGCCGCTGACCAACAAGTTAGATTTAACACTGCATAT
>CALKAN010000031.1 GCA_937983035.1 uncultured Paenibacillaceae bacterium
GGATTGTGATTCCGGAGTACCATCAAATTGACGATCATCCCGATCATCTGAGAGTGAATGTGGAAATCGAGAGCTTAAAAGAAATGCTGCAGCTGTGGAAGCAGGGGAATGAGAGCTTGAAGGAAGCGATCCGGTTAACCCCGGCAGAGAAGCAGGAAGAAGCTCAGCGCCTGCTCGGACTGAACCAGTTTATTGTTCACACCGTGCAAACGGTCATCCATACGAAACAGTGGTGGAAACTGAAACAGGCGCTGTTTAAAGCAGCGGATCAAGAAAGCGTGGATGCGATCATCGCGCAGATGGAGCAGCTCGCTGAACTTGAAATCGCAAACGCGGAGGCAACGATTCCGCTCGTCAATGCGGATTCCCGTCTTGGCTGGGAGCCGAGCATGGAATATATGACGGATGAAGAGCATTTGAGATGGAAAATCGCTCAGGTGCGGGAAGTGTTGCAAAGCGAGCTGCCGCAATATCGGGAATCGGCAAGAGCGAAGCTTTCTTGAAAACAGGGTGGGTGATAAAACATGCATTTACAAATCAGTGACCGCGTATTTCTCGTTGGCAGCGGACAAATCGGCTTTCAAATGACGCATCCGCTGGATTGCAATGTATATTTGATCGACGGCGGGACAGAATGGGCGCTCATCGATGCGGGTTCCGGGATTGCTCCGGAACTCATCGTGAAGAACATCGAAGCAAGCGGGGCGCCCATGTCCAAAGTGACTAAATTGCTGCTCACGCACATTCATGGCGATCATGCGGCGGGAGCGCGCTATTTTGCAGAAAATTACAATATGGAAGTGATTACGGCTGAAGAGGCGGCGCCATGGATGGAAGCGGGGGACACGGAAAAAAACAGCATTGATGCAGCGAAAGAAGCAGGCGTGTATCCGAACGATTTTGTATTTCCGGCTTGTCCCGTCGCACAGGGTGTCGTTGAAGGGGATGAGATTACCGTAGGCAGCGTCGCGTTGTCGGTGCTGGACACGCCTGGGCATTCACGCGGACATGTCAGTTTTGTGATGGAGGAAGGAGGGGAAAAGGCTTTGTTCGGCGGGGATGTCATTTTTGCCGGGGGGAAAATTGTGCTGCAGAACATATGGGATTGTTCGATTCAAGATTACGCGCAGTCGATCGGAAAAATCCATGCGCTGCAAATCGATCGGTTGTATCCGGGACACGGCGCTTTTTTGATGAAAAATGCCCATCAGTGCGTGCAGGAAGCGCACGATGCGTTCACCCGGTTGTCGATCCCGCCGAACTTATAGGAGCAAACACGATAAGGAGAAGGAGCGGAGAGTATATTGAATGCATTAATTGACAAAAACCAGTTCATTGGATTGGAACATTGTGCTTGGCTGTACAGCGGTGCGGAGAGTCCTCCGCATCGCGGGGTATTGTCTGCGATGCAAGACTATGTCATGGCCCGCAGCAAAGGCCCGGAAGGAAGCGCGATCAATGAGCAAGTGGAAGAAAGCTGCCGCCGCCAAGTTGCAGCCATGATGGAAGGGAGCCAAGAGCAGATCGCGCTTGTGTCCAACGTTTCGGAAGCAATCAACCAAATCGCTCAAATGATTCCATTTCAACCGGGGGATAATGTCGTCATCAACAATTTGGAATTCCCTTCCGGCGTATTGCCTTGGCTTCGGCATGAAAAGGTGGAAGTGCGCGTCGTTGCTCATCAAAATTGGCAAGTGACGGAAGAAGATATGCTGGCTCATGTAGATGAAAAAACACGTCTCGTTGTCGTGAGCCATGTCAGCTTTATGACCGGCAGCCGGCTCAATTACAAACGCTTGTATGAACAATTAAAGGATACGAACACGCTGCTGCTGCTGGATGTTACTCAGTCCCTGGGCGTCGTTCCCGTGGAGCTGAGTTATGCGGATTTCGTCGTTTGCAGTTCATACAAGTGGCTGCTGTCCGTGCACGGGGCGGGAATCATGGCAGTCAATCCGGAAAGAACGAAGTCGCTGCTGCCGCCGGCAGCCGGTTGGCGGAGCGTGTCAGATTTATTCAATCCAGATCGTTTTCGAACGTTTGAATATTATTCTGACGCGCGAAAGTTCGAGCTTGGCTATCCCAGCTTTCCGACACTGTATGCGATGAATTATTCGACGAAGCTGCTTTTGGACATCGGCATTGACAAGATCGAGCAGCACGTGCTTGCATTAGGCGGCGAGTTGATGAACCAACTGCGGCAACTCGGTTTTAAACTGATGACGCCCAAGCAGCCTGAGCGGCGCGCCGGCAACATTTCAATCGTTTGCGATCAAGGCGAATATGCGGCAGAGCTGCTGGCTGAGCAAGGGATTTATGTGTGGGGAGGAGATCAGCGGCTGAGAATGTCTGTGCATGCGTTTAATGATCTTTCTGATGTGGAAAAGGTTGTGCAGGCGCTCGGCGAGCTGAAGTCTTCCGGAAAAATTTAACGAACGAAAAAATACAGGGATCATTAGAGATCAGCAAAGAGATTTGCATGGAGGGGGCAGCAAGGTGGATTTGCAAGGGAAGGATAAAGTAAAGGTTGGCATCGTCGGCTTGGGAGATTGGGGAGAAGCTCATTTGCAAGCTTTCCAATCCGTCCCATTTGCTGAAGTCGTTTCCATTTGCGATATCAATGAGGAGCGGGCGCAAAGCCTGGCCGAGAAATACGGAGTTCCGCGGGCGTTCCAACATGCGGAGCAGCATAATGCTCAGCCGGATCTCGATTTAGTCAGCGTCGTCACGTATGAAAAAGATCATCTGGAGCCGGTGTTGTCTGCATTAAAGAACGGCAAGCATGTGATTGTTGAAAAGCCGGTTTCCGTGCTGGCCAATGCAGCGCGCCAGATGGAAGCAGAAGCGAAGAGACAAGGGAAAATGATTTTTCCGGGGCATGTGCTGCGATTTGACGCGCGTTATGCGTCTTTGCATCAGGCGATTCGCAGCGGGGAGATCGGCGTGCCGATCAGCTTGTATTTGAAGCGTTCCCGCAAAAAGTCGATGTTCGCTGTTTACCAGCGAACGCATACGGTATTTATGTCCACCGTTCATGACATTGACATTGCGTTATGGTACACAGGCAGCAGGGTGCGCAAAGTAAGTGCGCGCGGGATTTGGACAACAACGGCAGAAGTGCCGGATCTGTTGTGGGCGTCGCTTGAGTTTGAAAACGGCGCGCTGGCTGTGCTGGAGAGCGATTGGTTGACGCCGGATTCGTTTCACGCTGGAGTCAATGATGCCGCAGAAGTGATCGGCGATCGGGGCATTTTGCAATTAAATACGCTTGCAAACGGCCTGTACGGGTGGAGCGACCAAAAAGGATCTCTGGCGCCGGATGCATTTATTCATTATGCTTTGGCGGATCGATACCGCGGCGCGCTGCATGAACAGATGAGCTATATTTGTCAATGCCTGATCAGCGGCCAAGAGCCCCTGTATGTTTCATTTGCAGATGCGGTGCACGGCATCGAAATTGCCGAAGCTATTGAACGTTCGATTGCGAGCGGAAAAGAAATCAAGTTGAATTAAACCCGCTTGCTGTTTGATAAGACAGGGCCGCGTGTTTTCATGGTTGGAAACAGCGGCTGAACACCGAGATTGGCTTGCATCAGGGTGTTATTTACCGTTGCTGAGTTGCATGAATTTATGATCGGAATGAGCAGCAGAAGACCGCGAATAGTCAGGTCTGCATTAATCTGCATTCATTTGGAATGAACAGATGGAACAAACGGAGGATAGAACAAATGGGCTGAAGCAGACAAGGCGCGATTGGCAAGGTCAAAATTATATTCCGAGGCTGCGAAAGATTCTAGCGTTTGCAATCAGATTTCGCATGAACATTATTCAGGCAGACCGGAAAGATCCGTGAAGAACATTGACAGGCAAGGAAAGATGATGCGATCACAATGGCAGTGCTGTTTAAAAATTGAATATTGAAAATGGAGGGTAAACGCAATGAAAAAACAAAATGCGTTCATAACGGCGTTTTTGGTTTTTGCTTTACTCGCTTTTATGTTAACAGCATGTTCTGAAAAAGACGGAAAGACTGCCACGCCTGCAACTGCGGACGATCAGAAGGAACAGGCGGCGCGAGAGCCGAATGATCAGCAGAAGGAAGAAAGCCCGGTGACAGTCGTCATCGGAGCGGGGGTCGATTCGATTACGGAAGAGGAATTTCAGCGATATTTGGTTGAGCCGGTTCGCGAAAGATATCCTTACATTACAGTGGAACGGGTAAACATCCGAGATGAAGGAAAATCGTTGAATGAACTGGTCGTTGCAAACGAGATACCTGATATCGTGGCGGATTATCCATTGACTTTAACGAATTTGACTCGTTTGGACGTTGATTACAATATGGAAGAGCTGATCAAGGCGCATCAATTTGACTTAGACCGCTTGCCGCAGGAATATGTTGATTCGTTGAAAATTGCCAGTGACCTGGATCATCTGATTGGTCTGCCGATGTACAATAACAATTTTGCTTTATTTTATAATAAGGAATTGTTTGATCGTTTCGGCATCGAATATCCGCAAGATTTTATGACATGGGAAGATGTGCGCGCTTTGGCTGTTCGGATCACTCGCGAGGAAGACGGGGTGCAGTATCGCGGTCTGTTTGCTGACAACGTGTTTCGCGGAGCCTATCAGCTTGGATTGCCGTGGATTGATCCGGTGAACGATCGGGCGGTCTTTCAAACCGACGCTTGGCGGCAATTGTTTGATTTATGGCACAGCTTGTACTATATCGGCGAAGTCGATCCGACTTATACGAGCGAAGGCATCGCGATGCAGCAGTTTACTAAAGGGGAGTTAGCGATGTTTACCGGATATACCGGCACGCTGCAAAATTTGCTGAATTATGATATAGACTGGGATCTGGTGACTTATCCGATCAATCCGCTTGCCCCGGACACAGGTCAGCGAGTCGACTCTTTAGTATTGTCCATTACAAAGCAAAGCCAAAATAAAGATGCGGCTTTTCGCGTGTTGGAAGTGATTTTGTCAAACGAAGTTCAAACTGAAATGTCACGAAACTTGCGCATCTCTGTCTTAAAAGATGATGCTGTCCATCAAGCATTCGGAAGCGCAACCCCAGAATTTCAACAGAAAAATGTGGTAGCGTTTACAAAACTCAAGCTGGCTGTTCTGCAGCCGTTTAAGTACGAGCTCAGCCCGAATCCGGCGGTGATGATCAATCAGGCGTTCAATGAAGTTTTGGGCGGAAAAGATATTAATACTGCACTTAGAGAAGTCGATGAAAGGATGAATCAGGCAATTCAAGAGGCGAAGAAAAGATAGTTTAGGCCTTTTTTCATTGCATCGTTCAATTTTATGAAAGAGAGAGGGCTTTCCAACAAATCACGGCTTGTTTGCATGGTTTAAAATTGAACGATTGATGATCTTTTTGAATTGAAGTTCAAAAATAAAACGGTTTTGCAGGGGAAATGGGATGCTTCTCAATCTAACTTCAAAAAAGCGGCATGCAGATTCAAAATAAACGGAAACCAGCTTCAAAAATATGATCATAAGCTCTGAAAGCCTGTCTATCATTGCAGATTGGTTCAAAAACTTTGAAAAAACTTTCGATATGTCCGATGACTGCAATGACTTTTTCCGCCGATGCTGCGATTCATGATGCTTATTCCGTTAAAAAGTGCAAAGGCGGGAAGAAATCATGACTGTTTGAAAGAAACATAATGGTGATGGACTCTAAGGTGGTGCTGCGCACCACCTCTTTTTGTAGTTGCAGCGCGGCAGCGTGATTTGTTTGGGATCCTGAATACGAATTTCGAAGGGTATAAGCATGTATTTGAAAATCAAGCCATATGGACAGGATACCGCAACTCAATCCTTTACACCGTGACAGGGGTTGTGCTGCATCTGGCTGTTTTGCTGCCGTGTGCATACGCCTTGTCACGAAAAGAAGCAGCGGGCAAAATGTTCTTGATTTGGTTCATCTTGTTTACGATGTTGTTTAACGGAGGAATGATTCCGACTTATTTAGTCATTAAATCGCTGGGCATGCTCGATACGATCTGGGCGATTGTTATACCGAATGTCGTGGGCGCTTGGTCCATTTTGGCAGCCATGGCATTTTTCAAACAGACGATTCCAGATGAGCTCGTCGAAACATCGAAGATAGACGGGGCATCCGACTTTACTATTTTTTTGAGGGTAGTGCTGCCGCTTTCAGCTCCGATTATTGCTGTGATGGGCTTGTTTCACGCGGTCAGCTTGTGGAACCAATATTTTAATGCAATGATTTATTTGTCGAATGAAAAGATGTACCCGTTGCAGCTCATTTTGCGGCAAATTTTGATCGTGAGCCAAGCAGGAGCCGGAGATCCCAGCCAAATGATGAATAATCTGGGGGAAGTGGAGTCGCTGACGAACCGAATAAAAACGGCTGAACTGATCAAGTATGCCGTGATGTTTGTTGCTGCCTTGCCGCTGCTGATCATATATCCGTTTTTGCAACGATTTTTTATCAAGGGTGTGCTGATCGGTTCGGTGAAAGGATAGCTTCGTGTCTTTTGCATCTGCATAGGACAACGCTCGTGCCGAATAGCATCTATAGAAAAAAGCGGAAATGGGTGTGACATCATGCGCATACAGATGAAGCGAATCCGATTGGATGAGATTCGGCTGGAGACCAATTTTCGCAGCAAAGAAAAAGATTTAAGCTTGGAGATGAGCTTGCAGCGGCACGGGCTTCAAGTTCCGCTGATCGTCGAAGGGGAGCATCCGCATCAGTATGTTTTGCTGGATGGCTACAGGCGGTTCTACGCGTTGCAGTTTCTAGGAATGTCGTGGGCGGAATGCGCCGTAAAGCCGCTCACGTCAGCATCAAGGAGAGCGATCTGGCGCTTGAGGGAAGAACTGCACAGCGGAAATAAGCGCAGCGAGCCGCCCCAAGCGGGGGGTGCGGGCACAAATGTGTCAGAAGTCAGAGCTGCGAGCCCGCTGGAAGGAGCGTATCATCTGGACAAAATGGTGCGCTGGCTGGTCAAGTCCTACTATTACGATCCTGCAGACATTGCCAAGCTTTGCCAAGTGGAAGAAGAAGTGATCCTCCGCTTTCTGCCCGGCGCTGAGCGCCTCCGCCGGCACGCTCGGGCAGATGATTTGCGCCGTGAACAGCAGGAGGAGTGGAGTTTGTATCCTGAGCATCTGTATCCTCCGCTGATTTACGGCGCCATGGTGTATAACCCGATGAGCTATTCCATATTTGGGCCGCTTGATTCCAAGCATGATCTCGCGTTCCGGCGGCTTGCGGAAATGGATAAAATCCTCGGCGATGTTTATTTTTATTGATGGCGGCAGGTCGTTAAGTCCTGATTGATGATATGCTTCTCTTCTTAGGGCGGCAGTCTCTTTGATCTAATTCTGTTCAGTTTCATTGCAGAGGGGTTAACTTGATGAGGGGTTAACGTGATTTTCAAGAAGCGTTTCCGCATTCTCATCATTCAGCTGCTGTGTCGGTTGTTTTTAAAAAATGGTCGATTTCTTTTCTCAGTTTCGCCATTTCCTCTTTTATTTCTCCAATTTCCTGCTTGTCTGTAATGCGGCTGAACAGCTTGAAGGCCAGCTTGTAATCCCCTCTGTAAAAATAAATGAGCCCGAGCAGCTTGTACATCGGAAACCCTTGCGAATGGACAAAGGAAAGCGGGTCATCAATTTGAATTAACTGCTGGAAAATTTGGTCAGTTAACGCGAACAAAGCATTCGTGCTTTGTTCAAATTGGCTGGCCAATTCGTAATACAATCCGTCGATCGAATAAGGATAATGGTGATTGATCTCTTCTGTAATTTCCTTTAATTTGGCTCGGTTTCCTTCATCGCTGTAAATGGAGGCGAGCAATACTAAGCAAGCCAAATGAAAATGGTCCAGATCCGGCCCGCTGTCCTTGTATTTCATCCCTTGATGGATGATGTCTATGATCTCTTCACGCGAATCCCCGAGATAATACTTTTCCCTGGCGAGAAAATAATGCCATCGAATATTGGAAGGCTCCAACTCGATCATTCGTTCCAAGAGCACTTTATTTCGGATGTATTTCTGCTTTTCATCGATGATCTGATCGGTGTAACCGTCATGGTTGAATCGAAGTTCAGTCATAACATAATAGATGTCTGTTCCCCTTTTTTCAATGTCGTGGCGCAGCTCCTCATGAATGATCCCGAAAAACTTCAGACCGGAAGATTTGTTGAAAATGCGCTTCGTGTGATGAAACTCACTGTCATCATGATTGACAATCGTCGGGCTGATGACGAGCGGTTCGAAAGGAATCTGGCTTAGAAGCTGCACCAATTGCTTCAGGTCAGACGGCGAATCAACCAAATATTCGTCCGCGTCGATTTGCAAAATCCAATCGTTCGTAGAATATTCCAGCATCAGATTGCGCGCTGCCGCAAAATCAGACGTCCACTTCGCGGTGTAAACTTTCGCTTCTGGGAATTTCTCCTTGACGATGTCCAGCGTGCGATCGGCAGAACCAGTATCCAGCACGATGATTTCATCCGCGAGTTCTCGCACGCTGCTCAAGCACCTTTCAATGCATCGTTCTTCATTATAGGTCATCACATTGACGGTGATGGGAACTTCGCTCCCGTTTTCATCCAAAAGATCTTCCAGGCTGCTTGCCAACTGTTCGAGGCTGCAAGTTTCGATCAACGGGATATCGTCTGAGTATTCCAACAGCTCTGAAATTTTATGGGAACACTTATGTATCGTTTGAAGCAGTTCGATCCGTTTGCCAATGCGCTCAAGCAGCCTTCCATTCGGATGCTGCGCGTTTGAAAGTTTGTCATATGCTTGCATGTAAAAAGGCAGGCTGAATTTAGACTGGCTCAAGTTCATAAGATCATCCTCTTTCCCGCGCAATTGTTGCGGATGTTGGTTAGATGCCATAAGCAAAGAGGCTGATTTGCATCAGCCTCGGCTTGAATAAGCATTGTTTTCAGCAGTTGCACAATCTTAAGCGGACAGCTTGCGTCCGCTCCATGATCATCTTCAGCTTGAATCGCTTATCGTTATCTGCGATAACTCCAAGTCGTCGTATATTTAGGCGTTTTTGACTTGCTGGAATTTTTAAACGAATAAGCGATAATGCAAGCAGGGAAGACTGAGCCCAGCGGGAACGGGCCTCTGAATCTGACTTTTCCGCATACGCCAAATCCGCCTTGCACGTTTTGCAGCTCTTGCTCATCCAGTACTTTCAAAAAAGCATTGGACTTTTTCATCGCTTTCATCAATCTCACCTCCTTTCAAAATTTCATTTATCTTCCATTTCAGGAATCTTTATATTAAAATGTACTTTAATTACAACATCACCCCTTAATGTTGCAGCTGTATTCTATTAAATTTTCATATAAAAGACTGGTTTGCTTATCACTAACCCTGAATCATTTACCAAAATATAATGTTCGTTGTTTTTTTCTATTTATTGGGGGTAGTGGTAAAAAATGTTCAAGCGGCGTTTTAAAGTGATTAAGCAGCATGATATGAAAGATTGCGGCCCGGCATGCTTAGCGATGGTATGCTTTCATTATGGATTGAAACAATCGATTGCCAGAATACGTGAATTGGCCGGCACCGATTTGCAAGGAACAACGATGAAGGGGATGGCAGAAGCAGCAGCCCGGCTCGGATTTGAGGCGTGCGGGGTGGAAGCTGAGACTCCGGAAGCATTGCAAGAGATTCCGCTGCCAGCGATAGCGCATGTGATGACAGATGATGGATTCAATCATTATGCAGTTATCTACAAGGTCAGTAAAGAAAAAGTATGGGTTGCAGATCCGTCAGTCGGGCGCCGCGCATATTCGGCAGCACAATTTTGGCAGCGATGGACAGGGGTATTGCTGCTGCTTGAGCCGGGTGAAACGTTTCAGCCAGGCAATGAAACGACGCCTGTGTTTCAACGATTTTTGCAGCTGCTCAAACCTCAAGCGAAACTTCTCGCGCCTCTTTTTTTCATTTCAATGTTGTTCAATGTACTCGGCTTGTTGGGCGCATTTTATTTTCGGCTGTTGATCGATGACATCGTGCCGAACGAGTCTGTGCAGTTTTTGCATGCTTTATCTCTGGCCATCGTCACGCTTTACATATTCCGTGCGCTTCTTTCCTATGTTCGCAATCATATGATATTGCATTTCAACCGAAGATTGGAGCAGGAGCTGGAATTGGGATTTTTCCGCCATGTGATCCATATGCCGATGCATTTTTTTGAAACGAGGAAAACGGGGGAAATCATATCGCGGATGTCAGATGCCGGACATGTGCGGGATGCGCTGTCTTCGTCGATGGTTACTTTGATGATCGATGCGCTCATGGTTATTTTGGGCACGATTTTGCTCTATTTGCAAAGCCCGTTTTTGTTTGGCATTGCATTGATGCTGGTGCCTTTTTATATTTTGTCGGCTGTTCTCTTCCATAAGCCGTATACGGCCATTAATCATAAACAAATGGAAAGCAGCGCAAAGTTGACATCGTATATGGTGGAGTCTTTTCACGGCATCGCGACGGTGAAATCATACAATGCGGAACAGGCAGTGTTGAAGCAGACGGAGTCCCGCTTTATGGAGATGCTTGACAATGTGTTCAAGCAAGGGAAATTGTTCAACTTCCAGGCTTCGATGCAGATGGGTTTGGAATTGATCGGAAGCACGGTAATTTTGTGGGTCGGCGCGGTGCAAGTGCTGGAAGGGAGCATGACGCTCGGTCAGCTGATCACATTCAGCGCATTGATGAGCTATTTCTTGGATCCGATTTTGAATCTGATTCAATTGCAGCCTGAGATGCAGTCCGCGGTCGTCGCAGCGGAGAGGCTGAATGAAATATTAGATTTGAAAACAGAACTTGCGGAGCAGAAACAGGCGCAGGCTGCGCTTGAGCATTTAAAAGTGCCGATAGAAATGCGGGATGTGACATTCCGTTACGGCTCGAGGGCGCCTGTGTTGAAACAGATAAATTTTAAGATCGAGCCGGGGACGCTGGCTGCGTTTGTCGGAAAGAGCGGTTCGGGCAAAACAACGATCGCAAAATTGCTGGTGCGTTTCTATGATCCGGAAGCGGGAAACATTTATTTTGGCGACAGGCCGGCAAAGGAGATTGATCGAACTGCGCTTCGCGCCAGAATCGCCTATGCGTCGCAGGAATCATTCTTTTTTAATGGCACAATCTATGACAATTTATGCTTCGGGTTGGAGGAAGCTCCGCCTTTGAAAGAGGTGATTCATGCGGCTAAACTGGCACAAGCCCACGGTTTTATCAGCAAGATGCCGATGCAGTACGGGACAATGCTTGAGGAAAATGGGGCCAACTTGTCCGGAGGCCAAAAACAGCGGTTGGCGATCGCCAGAGCATTGCTTAAAAAGCCGGATGTGCTGCTGCTGGACGAAGCTGCCAGCCAGCTGGATGCTCAGACAGAAGCTGCGGTAATCGATCAGATCGCTCAGTTGTGCAGGGAGCAATGCATGACCGTCATTCTAATCACGCATCGTTTAAGCACATTGCGTCATGCAGATCAAATTTTTGTCCTGGAAAATGGAAAGTTAATGGAGCAAGGAACGCATGCTGAGCTCGTTTCTCAGAAAGGGAAGTACGTTCAGTTGCTTATGGGACATGATCAATAAACGATTTAAATGACAGACAATCGCTCGTTCGTGTCGTTTGGACGGTTGCCGGCTGCTCATTCCAGTTTGCAAAACGATGAGATGAATCATGAATGCTGTGAAGGCGGCATTATATGTTGGAACTGCTGAGAAAGCCCTGCCGTCGGTATTCTTTCGGGGTGACGCCCACGTTTTCGCGGAACGTTTTGGTAAAATACGCACTGTTGGAAAAGCCGGTTTGGAACGCGATTTCTTTAATCGTCATGGCCGTCGTATTCAGCAGCAGGCATGCTTGCCGAATCCGGCGCGCCGTGATGTATTCCGTTAAAGTGCTCCCAGTTGCGTCTTTAAACAAATGGGAAGCGTAATATTTGGACAAGTGCAAATCTTCAGCTAACCGCTCTAATTGAAAATTTTCAGCATAATGGGTTTCAATCCATCTCATCATTCGTTCCGCATGATGCAGTTCGCGCTGTTTTCTCTCAAATTGCTTTTTCTCTTTTTCCCACATCTTGCGCAAATGCTGCAAGAATGAAATGAAAAATAAGGAGAATTCTTCTTGGAAGCGTTCAGGCGCAAATTCCGGCATTTCGGCATGGAACGTTTTAAGCAATTGTTCAAACGGTTTATTTCTATGGAAATTTCGAATGACTTGGGACGGCAATTCTTCTTCCCATAACGTTTTGAAAAATGACATTAAATATGGAAATGGCTTCAAGCAATGGATCATCTCGCTCGGTTCCAAAATCAGAATGCTGCGTATA
>CALKAN010000032.1 GCA_937983035.1 uncultured Paenibacillaceae bacterium
GGAATGAGACGAAGCGCCCTTTTATCATCAGCAGCGGAGGGTGGGGAGCGCTTTATGCGGCCAGCGGCAGCTATCAATTTGATATCGGCGCTGCTGACAGCCGTAAAGCGATTGTCGCCATGCAAACCCATGCGGTTGATCTGTACTTGATCAGCGGGAATGATTTCAGCCATTTGCTGCGAACATTGCACGAACTGATCGGCAAGCCTGAATTGCTGCCGCTGCGCGCTTACGGCTTATCTTATGCGTGTCATTCCAGCAGACATGCACAAGAGGTGATTCTAGACGCCATAAATTTCAGGGAGCAGCGCATTCCGTGCGATTATATTGTCCTGCGCGATGATTTAGTTTCTAAACTCGCTGATGATGACGTTCGGTTTGATCATATGAACGAACTGCAGCCGATGTCGTTCATGGATACGCTTAGAAGACATGAATTTGAAATCAGTGTTCAAAGAAAGCCTTCTAAGCAATGGAATCAACCGGTTGAGGAACGTTCTTTCATCATTCAAGAAATAGACGACGATTCGCCTGTGCATCGGCTTAAATCAGCGGCTTTATGGATCAAACAACAGCAAGTGGAATCCATGATGGCGACAGTGTTTCGCCATGGATTGCACGGTCAAATCAATACAGCGATTCAGATGGATTTGTCTTCACGCGAGTCGATTCATGCTTCTTTTTTACAAGCGTGGACGCATGTCATTGACTGGCATCCCGCGATATTAGATCCATCGATGCAGCAGTTGTTCCGCGTTTATGCCAAGCTTCGTTATCGGCTGCTGCCATACATTTATTCCACTGCGCACGCGGCGATCCGAACGGGCATGCCGATTACTCGGCCGATGGCGCTCATGTTTCCCAACGATCCGCAGTGCCGTTCTTTGTTGACGCAATATATGTTCGGAGATTTTCTTCTAGTCGGCGTCTTTACGAACCGAGTCTATTTGCCGGAAGGAGAATGGATCGACTATTGGAACGGACAATGCTTCCATGGGGGGCAGTGGGTGGATTGCCATCTTCCTGAAGAAGCAGGCGGTCCGCTGTACTTGCGTGCAGGAGCAATATTGCCGTGTTGGCCGGACATGGATTATATCGGCACGGCGCTGCCGAATGCGATTTGGCTGCACATTTATCCTCAGAAGAATCATTCCAGCCAATTTCTGCTTGCAGAAGATGACGGCATCTCTCAGCGGTACAAAGAAGGGCAAATTTCCGCAACGAAGTTGCAATGCAGCGTGTCTGAAGACGGGACAATGACTATTCGCATTGCGCGCCGCACGGGTACATGCTGCGAAATGCCGGCCGCACGCAGCTTTCATGTGATCATTCATCACGTGATGAAGCCGAAACAAATCCGGCTGCAAGGCAATGAGCTTGCCGAGCAAAGCCCGCGGCATCGATCTTCATCGGTCCAAGGATGGAGCTATGATCCGTCAAATCAAACTGCTCATTTATATATTCATGAAGCAGAACTGACGAGTGATATGTTGATCGAACTTTTCCATGTTGACGCAAATGACAATCAAATGAACAGGGAAGATGGAAGAGATGTGCCGTTGGAACATGATGGAAAAAAACAGGATGATGAGAGTGCGCGCCGACATTTGGCAGACCTGTGCGAAGCATTGCAAAAAAGGAATCCAGACCATTTGGAACATGCGCTGGAATCATGGTGGAGGCAAATCATCCATCGTTCAGCAATGCCTCGTCATTGGCGATTGAAGATAATGGAGGGGGCGATGATTGCTGTTCGGTTTGTTGAACGGCATGGGGGAAAGATCGAGCAACTGTTTGGCGATGACTTGAACATGCTTTATCAGCTAAGCGGCATTCGCACGCCTGAACAAGGTTATCATTTGCTGGTTCGTCTGTTTAAACGAAGTTTGCAGTTGGACAGCAAACCGGCAAAACCGCCGATGCACCCGATTGTGCGGCAAGCCATTCTGCTCATCGAGCTGAGCCAAGATATGACAATTACGCTGCAAGAAGCGTCTAAAAAGCTCAATGTAAGCAGCGCCTACTTTAGCCGGCTGTTCAGCAAAGAGACAGGACAATCGTTTACAGACTATGTTTTACACGCACGGATGGAACGGGCCAAAGAGCTGTTGCAGAAAGGATTCAAAGTGCACGAAACTGCCGCGAGGACAGGTTTCAAAGACGCAGCTCATTTTTCACGAACGTTCAAGAAACATTGGGGCAAAACACCAGCTCAATTTAAGCAAAATTCGAAGCAGTGATGCAATGCTGGGAGCTTCGCATGAAAATGAATCCGCATCAACAGAAGAAAATGAAAGCAGCCGCTCCGATCGCAGGGGCGGCTTGCTTGTGACTCATGCTTTCTTTATTGTTTATGCGCTGAGATGACTTGATTTAATCTTTCGTCCGCATCACGCAATGCCGTATTGACATCTTTGCCGTTTGTGATGACTTGTTTTAATTCATCGTTGATGATGCTGATCGCATCCCGGTCATGCAAAGCAGGCGGATAAGGTTCTGCCGGCATATTTCTAAATACGCCTTGAATGTTCTTGCCCTTCATATAATCCAAGTTTTCAGCAAACGCAGCTTTCAGCTTGCTGTCAGCCATGACATTCAATTTGCCGTGCCGGGCCATCTCGACTTGCACTTCATCGGAGACGACCGCAGAAATCACGCGAAATGCGTCATCTTTATATTTGCTTGTTGAAGAGATCAATAAAACGTGCAAATCCGGACCTGTCTCACGATTGGGCGCTTCAGGAAATACCGGATAAGAAGCCATATCCCAATAATCCGGATCAGAGCTCATGCTTTCTTCAGTGATAATGTTTAACTCGGCCAACATCGCTAGCGTTCGATCTTTCGTGAACTGTTCTAGTGCGCTTCCTTTATGTTTAAAATCTTCATTTCCAGGGATGGAATAAATTTCGACCATTTGGTTAAAAACTTTTTTCCAAAGTTCTGAAGTAAATGCCGATTGATTCGTTTCGGGATCGACGAACGGCAATGATAATTGAGAAGACATTCTTTCAGGCACATTAGGCTCTAAGCCGCGATATTGCACCCCTTCATCAAAACGCGTCACCTGTCTGGCCAAGTCCGTTGCTTCTTCCCAAGTTAAACCGTCTGCAGGATAATCGACGCCGAATCGATCAAAAATATCTTTGTTATAATATAATGCGGAGAAATGTCTTGTGTATGGCAAGCCAACCAAATAATCTTTGGATGCTGCTTCTTTTACGGCATCTAACGTTTCCGGCTCAAAGCGGGAAAGATCCATGTTATGTTTTTTAATCAAATCTTCAATCGATGTAAACAATCCATGTT
>CALKAN010000033.1 GCA_937983035.1 uncultured Paenibacillaceae bacterium
CCGCATGCTAGGTGGTGTGAGAGGACGGGGGCTAGCCGCTCCCTCCTACTCGATTTTTTTTCAATTACTCTGCTCTTTCAAGGAACTGCTTATACGTTTCGAGCGTGTTTTGTCCGCCTTCGACAATGCCTCCGACGAGCCGATCGACTTCTTGGCCGTTTTCGAAGTAAACGAGCGTAGGCGTCGATTCAATGCGGTAATCCGACCAGCCTTGTCCAAACTCCAGCAAATTGTATTGGTAAATTGTTGCGCCGACCTGCTCAGCCAACGGCATTAAGCGAGGCGTCGTAGCGACGCAATATGGACATTCCGGGCTGAAGAAATACACAAACATCGTCTCGCCGTTGTCCAATCTTTCTTTCAATTGGTCAGGCAAGATGATCGATTGGTAGTTGGGATCTTGCAATTGCGCTTTCGTGGAATCTCTCAGTTTGTTTGGCGTCGTATTGTACAAGCGCTGAGCATCATCGGCCAATGCCGCGTTCTGTTTGCTTTGTGAAAAAGCATCAATCGCATACAATGATGCGAATAATATCACAATGATCGAAAAGTATATGAAAAATTTCTTCATCTTGCACCCCTTCTAACAATCAAAATTTGCTCGGGCTTTGTTCTCATTTTAGTATAGGAATATCGTATAATCAATAGAAAAGAAAAGTTTCATATTTTCCTCATATTTGATAGAAAAGAAAAGACAGGCATTTAAACGGCGTCAGGGAGGGATGGCGATGGCTGAAATATTGCGGCTGGACAAAGTGCTGGCCAACATGGGATTTGGCAGCCGGCGCGATGTGAAAAAGTTGATCAAAGACGGAAAAGTCATGGTGAATCAGAAGCTGTGCAAAGATGCAGGCATGCATATTGATCCGGCGGAAGATGTCATCGAAGTCAATGGGCAGACGCTTCAGTATCGGAAATATATTTATTTGATGCTCCATAAGCCGGCAGGAGTCATTTCAGCGACAGAAGATGACCGGCATCGGACCGTGCTGGACTTGTTAGCTGTTCAGGACCGGGTTTTTTCCCCATTTCCGGTGGGGCGGTTGGATAAAGATACGGAAGGGTTGCTGCTGTTAACGAATGACGGGCTAACCGCGCATCGGCTGCTTTCGCCCAAACGTCAAGTGCCCAAGCTGTACTATGCTGAAGTTGACGCATATTGGGTGAGAGCGATGTTAAACAGTTTGAACAAGGAGTTGTTCTGGATGACGGCTATAAAACGCTGCCCGCGAAATTGCATATTTTAGATCATGAATTGGGGCGCGGGAGCGGGGTTTCTAAAGCAAAAATAACGATTGTGGAAGGGAAATACCATCAGGTTAAACGGATGTTTGCCAGCGTGGGAAAAAAAGTGTTGTATTTAAAAAGGGAAGCGATGGGGGGATTGCAGTTAGACCCTGCGCTTAAACCGGGGCAGTATCGTGAGCTGACCGAAGAGGAAATCATGCTCATAAAACAACAGGCGTAACGGCTTCATGCTATGAATCTTTCGCGCTGAAATGCATGACTGTATTCAGGATAAGTTTTAAATTGTTGGAAACGATAAAAAGGGAATGCATTTCAGGTTGGAGGGATTCAGATGAATGTGACGATTGTTCCAAATTTAAGAACAGCCGGCGGCGAAATTTGCGATATTATGATTGATGATCAATATGGCGGCACGATGTCGCTCGTTTACCGTGAATATGACCGCATCAGCGGATCCGTGCAATTAGATCAAGATTGTTTATCGCCGTCTGAAAAAGAAGAAGCCGAAATGCGCGTCAGGGAATACGTGCAGTCCCTGATCGATGCCATCGATGCTGAAGAATGCAGCATTGTTGTTACTTACAGCAGGCTGGATCATGTGATCGCTTCTCCTGATCGAAGCGAACTTGAGTCGGATGAAGATTGGGAATATGATGACGTCGATACGGAAACGCAATTGGGCGACATTGAAGACGGCGAGCGGGAAGAATTGCAAATGGCAGAAGATGAAGATTCGGATTTTGACCTCATCGTCATCGATGAGAAAGACGGCAGAGTGGAATATCATATTGTTGATCAGGGCGCCAATTTAATTGCGGAAGCGATCGCGGTTATCAACGATCGTGATGTGCACGCGGATATTGTTTGGGAAAGGCTGCCTTCGGATCATCAAATGATGGAGGCAACAGATTTAATTGTTTCGGATTTCGATGAAGATGAAATCGAAACGTTTCAATTGGATATGAAATATAAAGATCGCTTAATTGAAACCGTGCAATTGGCTCACAACCGTTTGCTGAAGGACAATTGGAGCGGGATGAATGAAAAGCAGGCCGATCAAGAATATCATTGATTGCACTGAAGAAGACCGGAACAGCGTCAGCTGATGTCCGGTTTTTTCGTGCAAAAGAGCTCAATCATGCAGGACCAACAGCATGCCATCATGCCGGGCAAGCATTGTTTCATTGCAAGAAGAAGGCCTTGAATCTGCAGTTTTCTTGACAGTTTTGCCTCGGGATGATTAAGTGGTGTTGGAGGAGGGGTCGGCTTGGACAAGCGAATTTATTTGCTGGCGGCGATATCATTTGTCGTCGGCATGGTTGAACTGATCATCGGGGGCATTTTAGATTTGGTGGCATCGGATTTGGGAGTGAGCACGGGCCGGGCCGGGCTGTTGATCACCGTGTTTGCGGTCGTATTTGGGATCAGCGGTCCTGTATTGCTGTATTTGACCAGACAAGCAGACCGCAAACGCGTGACGATGGCAGCGTTGGCGGCTTTTTTCATAGGGAACGTGTCGGCGGTGTTCAGCGATTCGTATGTTGTTTTGCTCGTTTCCCGCGTCATTTCCGCAGCAAGCGGATCGCTGCTGTCAGTGCTCTGTTTGACGCTTGCGGCTCAAATTTCCAAGCCGGAATACAGGGGCCGGGCGATCGGGCTGGTCATCATGGGAATCAGCGGATCGATCGTGCTTGGGCTGCCGCTTGGCGTCAGCTTGGGGCATGCGTTCGGCTGGCGGAGTCCGTTTATCGTCGTCTCTGCATTGACATTGATCTTAGCAGCAGGCGTCGCCGTCTTTTTTGGAAAAGCAGCGGCGAATTCGCCTGCATCGTTGAAAGAGCAATGGCGCGCATTGAGAGACAAGAAAGTGTTTTTTGGACAAATGACGACGTTTTTCTTTTTAGCCGGGCATTTTACATTGTACGGTTATTTGACCCCGTTTGTGATCGCGACAAAGGGTTTTGACAGTGCATGGATTACGACGGTTTACTTTGTGTATGGAGCGGCTGCCGCGGCCTTCCTTACGTTTTCTTTGCATCCATGCTATAATAAATAGGATA
>CALKAN010000034.1 GCA_937983035.1 uncultured Paenibacillaceae bacterium
AGCACTTATGAATCTCGCATTCTATCATTTGCATTATTTTTGCGCCTGTTTTATAGATTTTAGTTTTCTAGATTGCAGATAAAATCCGGATTCGCTTCAGGAATTAGTACAGTTTGAATGTCAGGAAAACGATTTAAATGCTTCAGAGAAGCAAGTTTTATCGTCTATTTTTGAGAATAATCAAGTTTATAGTTTCTAATGCTGTCAGACCGCCCACAATTGAATGATTTGCAGATGCATTTGCATGTTGGCATTCGTTCAGAATCGTTGTAAAATATAAAGAATTTAAGCAAATGTTGTAATCAGGCTTTAAAGATTTCATGGCACGAAAAAAAATTGATGCTAGCAATGCGTGAAAAATGTTGATGCAAGAGTGCACAAAAAATGCGATTTGTTTGAAAAGATGATGGAAAACGTTTTAAGGCGGGTGGAGAATCGATATGAAGGTGATGACATTTAATTTGCGCTATCATGAGCCGAAAGACGGGGACAATGCTTGGCCGAACCGGGTATCGCGAGTTGTGAAAGCGATTCAAGCAAACGATCCTGATGTGCTGGGCATACAAGAAGGATTATATTCGATGCTGGTTGATTTGGAACAACATTTGACATCGTATGATTGGGTTGGCGAAGGACGTATGGGAGGCCGGGAAAGCGAATATTGCGCCATATTTTACAAAAAGGACCGGTTTGAGCTGGAGGAGCACGGGCAGTATTGGCTGTCGGAAACTCCTGAAGCAGCCGGATCAAAGAGCTGGGATTCCAGCCTTCCGCGCATTTGCACTTGGGCGAAGCTGAAAAACATTGCTTCCGGCAAATCAGTTCTTATTTGCAATACTCATCTCGATCACCGAGGAGCAGAAGCGAAATTAAACGGTGCTAAATTAATCGTGCGTCAAATGGCGCAGGCTGCAGCATCCGATAACATTCCATCGGTTCTCATGGGAGATATGAACAGCGTCCCGTCGGACGATCCGATCCGTTATTTGAAGGGGGAGCGGGAGGAAGACGATCCGAACATCGTCTTGACAGATGCTTTTGAAAAGGCACAGCAGCCGATCGGAGCTACGTTTGGCGGGTTTGTCGGGAGAATTGAAGGAGAACCGATCGATTACATTTTTGTGTCATCGGATGTGGTCGTTGAGCAGACTTGGGTGGACCGATCGCAATATGACGGCGGCTATCCGTCCGATCATTATCCAGTCATGTCCATCGTATCGATGAAATGAATCAATAAAGGATGGGTTCCTATTGAAATCAAATGATGAATATGTTAATCATGTGAAGTTTGTTGCACACCGCGGTTACAGCATGAAAGCCCCTGAAAATACTTTGCCGGCGTTTGAGCTTGCTGGTCAAGCCGGTTTTTGGGGAATCGAGCTGGATACATATTGCACGGCAGACGGACATTGGATCGTGCACCATGACCGGACGTTGAATCGGATGACAAACGGCAGGGGGGCGGTTCATAAACGAACGTTTGCCGAGATTAAGCAGCTTCATATTCGAGCAGGCGCGGAAATAGAGAAGTACCAAGATTTGAAAATCCCTTCACTGGAGGAAGTGCTCGAAATAAGCAGCCGGCACGGCATGCACGCATTCGTTGAGGTGAAAGGTTTTCACAGTGATGAAGATTTGCGGCGACTGGTTCAAATCATACGCGACAAGCAAGGTGAAGACCGCTGTTCGGTGATCGACTTTGAGGCAGATCGTTTGCAGAAAATCAGAGCGTTAACCGCACAATTGACGCTGGGATATTTAAAAGATAAGAAGCCGCTGGCATCGGACATTTCATTCTTGCGCGATTTAGGAAATACGTTTATGAATTGCAATCATGCGCATATGACGGTCAATGATGTTCATTTTTGTCATGAACATGGCGTGGAAATATCGATTTGGACCGTCAATGACAGGCTGAAAGCTGAGCCGTTTATTGCGGCCGGTGTCGACTACATTACGACCGATACGAATCTTCACCAGCAACTGAATCCATCGTCTTAAAATCACGGTTTGTCATCGCGGCATATTGATATGATGGATATTGTGAAAAAAGCGGCAGTTAAAACCGGTAATGCGCAAATGAAAAAGTAAAATGGATCAATGGAAAAAAATGAAATGAGAATAGACGGAAGAAAACAGAGAAATGAGCAAATGAGACGAAAAATTGGAAGGAGGAAACCGTTGAATGGAAAAGATCGAACGAGAAAGCTTGCAGCCGGCTGTTCAAGCTTATTTGCAGCGCATTGGTTATGACGGCCCGCTGCATCGAGACGCAGCAACGCTGGGAGCATTGCAAGAACACCATCTGCATGCGGTTCCATATGAAAATTTGGACATTGTTTACGGGGTTCCTTTATCGCTCGAGATTGATCATTTGATAGACAAAATAGTATATCGCCGCCGAGGCGGATATTGTTTCGAATTAAATGCGCTGTTTGGCTGGCTTTTGCGAGAACTGGGATACGAAGTGACCGATTATGTAGCGAGGTTTTGGAGAGACGAGGCGAATCCTCCCCCTAAACGGCGCCATCAAGTGCTCGGTGTGAAAGCAGAGGGAGAGATGTATTTGTGCGATGTCGGGGTCGGCGGCATCATACCGCGGCAGCCGATTAAGATGAAAGCAGGCTTAGTGCACAAACAAGGCGAAGAAAGCTATAAGCTGGAGCGGGACGCGGAATTTGGCTGGATGCTGCATGAACATGTGCGGGGTAAATGGCGAAAGCTGTATTCATTTACGGAGGAGCCTCAATACGCGAAAGATTTTATATTTGCTTCCTTTTGGTGCGAGCATGCGCCGGAGTCGATTTTTAGGAAGGCGCCGATGGTTGCGGTTCGTACGGCAGAAGGGCGCAACACGATTGCCGGACATGAATTTCGGATTTTTAAAGGCGACCGAGTGGAGACGTTTGTTCCGGAATCTGAGGAAGCGTTTAAAGAAGCGCTGCGCACATATTTCGGCATTGAAATTTAATGCCGCTCATTATAAATGCAGTGATGCTCACTTTTTTAAGTCATGTTCAATCGTTGCCTATGCTTCATTTTTTGATGTCGCGCTCTGTTATTGAGCATGCTCAATATTCGGAAAATGTATTGACTGCGCTTTCAAACCGAGGTAAAGTATACATTAGATGTAAATCAGGGCTTTCAGCACTTTTTTAGGTGAACATGTCAGGTCAGTACATTTTATTCAATCAGGGAGGTTTGGCATGACGGAAGAAAACAAGCATGAGGCGAAGAATGAAAAAATGAAAAAATCTAAACAAGAGGAAAGGAAAGAAGCAGCGGCAGGAGTCAAGAGCGGGTCCGCCGGACAAATCAAGCTGAGCCGAAGAAAAGTGCTGGCTGCGATGGGCGTGGCCGGGTTGGCGGTTGCTTCCGGGACTGCCGGCGCTTTCATCAATCGAGGGGTGGATCCGAACGATGAATCAGCTGCCGCAGCGGATCAAGAGATGACCAATTACCGAGTGTATGACACCGTTGAAGAGATGAGACAGGATCCCGGTTTAATCGGAGGAACTTATGCGAAGACGATGGGGTATTACAAGCCCGGAGACGGCGGCGGCGCAGAATATGTCATCATCGAATCGGAATACAGCCGAAATGCAGACGGCGGCAGCGTCATCGAATTGGCAAATGAGAAGCATTATGCATTGCTGACGAATGTGGAAGCAGTGAATTATAAAATGTTCGGCGCTGTCGGCGATGGACAAAACGATGATGGCAAACAAATTAAAAATGCCCATATGTATGCGAACCAGAACCAGCTGCCTGTCGTCAATTTAAGCGGAGAATATTGGATCAAATATACGAAAGGGATCTTCATTCTCACGAACGTGAATTGGGGCCACACGAAATTTCATATCGATGAATCGCTCAATACGAAAACCGAGCCGCGGTTTGAAGTAAGAGGGCGAAAGATGCAGCAAAAGATCCAATTGAACGCACAGCAAAAGGCGAGCTTCCTGTCCAAACTGAAACCCGGCGTGAAAGTGATTCCTGAGCTTGCGGATTATAAGAACTGCCTCGTAGTCGTGCAAGATACGAATGATCGCATCGGATACAGAGCCGGCGAACGCTATGACGGTCAATCGTGGGCTAGGGAAGAGCTGTTCTACGTCGAGGAGCATGGCCGCATTATCGGAGATATCGCCTGGGAATTCAAAGATTATACCAGTTTGACCGCCTACCCTTGCGATGACAATTATTTAATCATTGAAGGAGGAACGTTTTATATATCAGGTGATAACCCTGGCGTCAATTATGAAGGATATTGGCATAACGGATTCCGCATTCAAAGAAGCCGAACGATTATCCGTAATCAATGGGTCGGCTTGGAAGAAGGACATGAAGATGTTTCCATGGATCCGCGCCACGGGTTTTACAATTTTTCCCATGTTTACGACGTCACTTTGGAAAATATTCGCCTTATTCCATATGAGCAAGACCGCGAAGGAACAGACCGGGACGTGCCGGCAGGAACGTACGGCATCAGCGGCAATCGGATTTTAAATGCTACCTTCCGCAAAGTGACGGCAGAAGGCAGCCCTGTGCATTGGGGGATTTTCGGCACGAATTTAAACAAAAATTTTAGAATCGAACAATGCACGCTCAACCGGGTTGACGTTCATTTTCATTGCTGGAATTTAACGATTAAAGATACGCAAATCGGATACCGAGGCATTTCGATCACCGGCGGCGGAGAGTTGATCGTTGAGAATACTTCCCGTTACGGCAATCAATTGATTAACTTTAGAAGAGATTTCGGAGCGAAATGGGATGGAAACATTACGATTCGGAATTGCCGTCTCATGCCGGCTGGGAACGGGGAAGTGTCGGTGCTTTATTTCATGACCGATGATTTTGATCATAAGTATCCGATCGGTTACGGCCGCCACGTTTTCATTGATAATTTGGTCGTCGATTACGCGTCAGCGCCGGAAAACCGCTCTGCTTGCTGGTTGATGAAAATTTCAACTTTTTCGAAGACATCGGACGGCTTGCGCTTGTTTTTCCCATATCATGTTGAGTTTCGCAACATATCGGTTGTCGGGCGTGAAGACGGCGTTCGCCTGGTGGAAATACCGAACCCGCAGCAATACGATATGGGGCGTGCGGGCAGCTATGACGGAACCGTGTTGGCACCGAATTGCCGCATGATTTTTGAAAACATTCAGCTGAGCAAGCTGCCAGCAGCTCCGGCCGCCTCGAAGAGTCACAATCACTTGTATTTAGGCAGTGCGGCGGGAGACGAATATGAAGATGAGCGCGCTCTCTATCCGGACATTCGAATTTCCGG
>CALKAN010000035.1 GCA_937983035.1 uncultured Paenibacillaceae bacterium
ATCGTCGTAGCAACAGCAGCGCTCGACGATTGCATGATGATCGTCATGATGATGCCAATAATAATCAATATGAGACGGCTAAAGACACTCGTTCCCTCAAAACCCGACAGATCGATGCGATCACTCAGCCCGCTCATGCCGTCTTGCAAAAATTGAATACCGACAAAAATAAGACCAAGCCCGGCCAGAAACAAACCGAAATGAGCCCATCTCCCTCGGCTGAACTGTTTCAGCAATACGCCGATGCCGATGAGCGGCAGGGCTAACTGGCTGATGCTGAACTTCAGCCCAATGAAAGACACGATCCATCCCGTGCTTGTCGTGCCAAGGTTCGCGCCGAAGATGACGCCTGCAGCTTGAACAAACGTCAGCATGCCTGCACTGACGAAACCGATCGTCATCAACGATGTCGCTGTTGAAGATTGCACCAGCAGCGTAATAATCGTCCCTGTCGCAATAGATGACATCGTCCCGCCTGTAAAACGGTTCAACAGTTTGCGCAGCGAATCCCCGGCAATAGCTTTCAGTCCGTCCGTCATCAGGCCCATTCCCAACAGAAAAAAACCAATCCCGCCTAATGCAGAAATAAAAGCCGTCATAGCCGCATCCCTGCCTTCCAAGTTTAACTAGTTCATGCAAATCATGCCTTTAAAACTACACCTATTATATCCGGCTGTCTCTCTTTTGTGAAATGAACCAAAAGAAAGGACCATTGACTCCATGTGCGTCCGCATCAAAAATGAAACAAGCCGTGACCGCGCTCTCGTGAGCGCGAAGATCACGGCTTATAACACAAGGATCCAATCTATCATTGCAATGATGCATGTCATCCGTGCATGCCGGACAGCATCGCACTAAAAATAATCACCCTAGCATGTCTGCTGCTCTGCCAACACGCCGCCGGCGAATCCGGCGTACTCATCGAGAAACCACTCCGCCGCTTTGATCATATGCACAGAGATTTCATGATCTCGAAAAGCAAAAGACATTCTTGCTGTTCCTAAGTAATCATCGGTAATGTATACGAGCAAATTCAGTTTATGCTCCTCCACCCAAGCGCCGGAGACGAGGCATTTATATCCTTCGCCTTTCGGCGTGCCGATTTGTTCGCCAAAATAATGTTTTTCCGGAAAAACTCCCGCTTTTTTCTTCCCGATGCCAAAACTGAGCTGATGCAATCCTGAAGCGTTTTCATATTCCCAAATGCCTTCATCGCCGTTGAACATAAAGCGCATTCGGGTGATGTTCATCGGATTATCGTACAGATGATACCATTTTCCGTTGATTTTTTCTGCATAAGTTGAAGTCGAGTTTCCTTGTTGAGGAATAATGCTCAGACTTTCGATTTTTTGTGCCAGCGCTTGTTCAGATGCAGCGTCTGCAGGCAGCGGCTTATCTTTCATGTTCGCAAAAATTTCTTCTTTAAACGCATTTTTCAAAAGAACCGCCGCAACCGGTCCCATGATTTGCGTATCCGCAATGCAAGCAAACAGCAGTTCTTGATCAGGATAACAATATGCGAATTGGGATCCCATCCCGCGAAAAGAGAAGCCGTTGTCTTCTTCCCGCCATATTTGATACCCGTATCCTTCGTTGCCGGTCATCGAATTGTCAATCTGCTTTGACACTGCCTCTCGGATGTATGACTCCGAAATGAGCTGCTGATCGCCCCAGCGCCCATCGTTTAAACAGACGTAAGCCAATTTCGCCATGTCTCTGAGCGTGCATATGACTCCTGAACCGCCCCATGAAGTGCCTTCCGGCGTCTTAATGCACCATGCGTCTTTGGAAAATCCGATCGGATCCAGCACTTTGGCCCGCATATATTCCAAAAACGGAACACCGCTGATCCGCTCGACGATCGTGCCTAGAATGACAGTCGCTGACGTATCGTAAGAAAACACTGACCCCGGCGGATGAGAAGGCTCCTTTTGGAAAAACGTTGCGGCAAAATGACGGTCATGCCGCGTGTATGAAGTGCTGGAATGAGGCGTTGCCATCATCAGCAGATCGCGGATCGTCGTTTGGGCTGTGTACGGATGCAGATCTGGCGGCGCAAGATCGGTCAAAATGTCCGCGGCCCGGTCGTTCAGTTTCAGCTTGCCTTCATCAATCATCAGTCCGACTGCCAGCGCGACGAATGATTTGCTCACCGAATACATGCGATGCAT
>CALKAN010000036.1 GCA_937983035.1 uncultured Paenibacillaceae bacterium
TCCTTGACGGAATTGCCGAGCATTTTGGAGGGCAGGTACCGATGAAACAGAAATTGCGGAATTTTATTTCTTCGGAATATTATCGCGTCACTTATATTTTTTGGGGAATCATCCTTTATCAATATGTGATCTTGCTGTCTCATTTATGGCTGCCCGAAACGACGGAGATCGTCACTTGGACATTGCTGTTAACGCTGCTGACGGAATTAATTCCCGGCATGCACCGCATGTTTCGAAGGGCTTTTCAATTGATCGGCATTTTGTATGTTCATTTATTTGTCCTGCAAGCAGGGCTGATCGGCGGATCCGTCGATCGTTTTTCGGATGTTTTTGCTCTAATTAAGCTGAATTTAGAACAGTTTACCCCGTATTTGTGGTTTTCTTTGGCAGGCTGGCTGCTTTATGTTTGGACGATGAGATGGACAACATCGAAACCGATCATTTACACTGTTATCATTTCCAGCGTCATCATGTTCTGCATTATCGATTCTTTCAGTTTTCTAATTTTATGGGATCAAGTGGCGCTGATCATTGTGAGCGGGCTGATGCTCATTATCATTCATCATTTCTCTGAGTTTAGAAGGAACCATCCGAAAAGCTGGAACTATCTGAAGCAATACCCCGGGACGATCATTCGCACGGTCATCATTTTGCTTTTATTAGTGATCGTCGCAGGCTTGACGGCACCCAATATGCGGCCGATTTTAACCGATCCGTATACAGCATGGAAAAATTACCAAGGCGAACCGGTCAAGACGATGGGCAAAGGGTTCAACCCTGTCAATGTGTCCACTTTAAACGGCGCTTCCGGGTACAGCCGTGACGATCGAATGCTCGGGTCCGGATTTAATTTTGACTATTCCAGCGTCATGTCGGTAGATACGACTCACGGATCTTATTGGCGCGGAGAGACGCGTGATTTTTACACCGGCCGGGGCTGGGAAAGCAGCGATGACATCGTTGTGGCGAATGTGGCTTTAGGGGAAGATTTTGAAGAAGAAGAATGGTTTGATGCATCCCAGCTGGAAACAGTGGAAGCCATGCAGACGTTCCACCAATTGGATGACAGGTCCTATCCGGTTTTGTTCGGTGCTTATCGAATGAAGCAACTGACGCGCATGGAACCATCTGCTGATTCCAACTTATTGTGGGTGCCTGAAGACAGTGAACTGCGGTGGAATCGGGAACAAAACTATCCTGAGTCTTATTCGGTCGTATCTGAACTGCCCGTCATTGATGAGGCAAAATTGCGTGAAGCCGGCACAACGATCCGTCATGAAGGGCTGATGAACAAATATGTGCAGCTTCCAGATACGGTGACCGAGCGCACGAAGGAACTGGCGCGGACGATCACGGCGGATGCAGACAACGATTACGACCGCGTAAAAGCGATTGAACAATATTTGAAAATGAACTATATATACAACAATCGGCCGGATTACAGCAAAATCGGCGAAGATTTCGTGGACAGCTTTTTGTTTGAAATTCGAGAAGGATATTGTGATTATTACTCCACTGCCATGGCAGTGCTCGTTCGGAGCCTCGGCATACCGGCACGTTGGGTGAAAGGCTATACGACTGGTTCTCAGCCGTTTGAGGATGAATATGAATTTTATTTGGATTTCGAAACCAGCGAGTCTATTGCCGAATTGCCGGGATACTATATCGTCAACAATTCCAATGCCCATTCCTGGGTGGAAGTGTATTTCGAAGGGTATGGATGGATTCCGTTTGAACCTACATCCGGTTTTTCGCTTCCGCTGCTCCATTCTGCTGAACAAATAGAATATGAACCAGTGCAAGCTTCAGCAGTTCCAGAAGATAACGATTCAGAAGGCGGAACGTCATGGCTGACGGTGATCGCGATCGCTGCGTGGGCAGCATTGTTTAGTTTTGCGACATGGCTGCTCTATGTTTACCGCGGCAGCATGCAGCGCTGGCTGAAAAGCCGAAACATCGGCCAAGCGGCGCGAGATCCGAGAAATTCATTCATAATCGAGTTTAACCGGTTTTTGAAATATGCCGGAAGGAAGGGATTTGACCGTTACAATCATGAAACGGTGCGAGAAACGCTGTCTCGCTGGAAGAAGCAATCCAGCTGGCTGCCGGACGAACTGGAAGAATTAGTGCAGTTGTTTGAACTTGCCAAATACAGCCGGATGGAACTGAGCGAGGCTTCTTTGAACAAAGGCTTGATGATCATCGACGAAGTAAAAAAGCAAATGAAATAATCGTTAAGCGAGCCGTCCGGCAATGAGGACGGTTCGTTTGTTCGATGCGCGTGATCCTATCGAATTGTTTTGCAACAGAAAGATAGATTATGGTATAGTTTTTCCTATGATAACCAATCTGAGGGGACGGTTTGATTGTTAAAAAAAATGCTGCCCCGGCTGCGGGTCAATTCAATCTATGACATTGATTTGGCATTTTTAGAGAAAACGGGGATAAGGGGAATTATCACTGATCTGGACAATACGCTCGTCGGCGCTAAAGTGACCGCGCCGACGCCTGAATTGGTCGAATGGCTGAATGAAGTGAAGGAACGCGGATTTCAAATCGTGATTGTGTCCAACAACAATTATGAACGCGTCTCAGCCTTCGCCGAGCCGATTCAGATGCCGTTTATACATAAAGCAAAAAAACCGGTCGGCATTGCATTTCGCAATGCGATGGCAGCAATGGGCCTCGATGCGAACGAAATTGCCGTGATCGGGGATCAGATGCTGACAGACGTGCTTGGCGGGAATCGGTTGGGAATGTATACGATATTGGTTAAACCGATTGCGATTGAAGATGAGAAATTGACGACGAAATTGAATCGGCGCGTAGAAAAATGGGTTTTGCGCAAATTAAAGAAAAAGGGATTGTACCGCGAGGAGGAAATATGAGCGAAAGAGCAGATCAAGAACAAGACATTTGCTTAGGATGCGGCGCTGTGCTTCAGAGCGACGATCCGAAAAGAGCAGGATATGTTGCAGCAAGCGCAGCAGCGAAAAATGAACGCATTGTTTGCCAGCGATGCTTTAAGATGAAGCATTACAATGAGCTGGCAGAAGTGGCGCTTGATCCGGCTGAATTTCATCGCATGCTGCATCAGATCGGGACTGAACCCGGCCTGATCGTTCACATTGTCGATATTTTTGATTTTGAGGGCAGTTTGATCAGCGGCTTGAATCGATACGGTCATCAAAATCCAGTGCTCGTGGCAGTAAATAAGATCGATTTGCTTCCGGCGGAAGTTTCCATGGGAAAGCTGGAGCAGTGGGTGCGCAGGCAATTGAAGCGTTTCGGATTGCGCGCGGCGGATGTGGTGTTGATCAGCGCAGTTAGAGGAACGGGTTTTGAAGACCTGATTGCTGCGATGAGCCGGCTGCATAAAGGCAAAAACATCTACATCGCAGGAGCGACCAATGTCGGCAAGTCATCCGTGATCAATCGGCTGATTCGAGATTACAGCTCACTCGATCACGAACTGACAACATCGCGCTACCCGGGCACGACGCTGGATTTGATTCACATCCCGTTGGAAGAAGGACAGTGGCTGGTCGATACGCCGGGATTGGTGCTCGAAGACCGATATACGGAGCGAATGCCGGCTGATTTGCTGAAGGCCGTGCTGCCGGAAAAGCGCTTGAAGCCAAGAATTTACCAACTTAATGATCAGCAGACATTGTTCTTCGGGGCACTGGCGCGTTTTGATTTCGTTCGCGGCAACAGGCAGTCATTTGTATGTTACATGGCCGGCGGCGTGCCGATTCATCGAACGAAATTGGAAATGGCAGATGAATTGTACCTCAAACATAAGGGCGGGATGCTGTCTCCGCCGTCCGAAGCCCAGCTTGAGCAGCTGCCGCCGTTTACGGTGCATACGTTTCGGATGAAGAAGAACGAGCCTTCTGATGTGCTCATTTCAGGATTAGGCTGGATTAAAGCAACCGGCAAAGAAGATGCAGTCATTGACATTCATGTACCGAGAGGGATTAAAGTAGTGCTTAGAGAAGCGATGCTGTAATCGTTTCATGATACAGGATTTGCAGGACAATAACAGTTGCGGAATGGTTGATGAAATGACGGGAGAAGGGGATGGATGACAATCATGATTAAGACAAGCACAAAAATGTATGGCGTATTTGGAGACCCTGTCAGTCATTCGCGCTCTCCGCTCATGCTGAATCGAGCGTTTGCAGCGAGCGGCATCGATGCTGCCTATGCGGCATTTCACGTGAAGCCTGAGCAATTGGAGCAGGCGGTTCAAGGCATTCGCGCCTTGCAATTCGGCGGGGTCAACATTACAATACCGCATAAAGTGGAAGTCATGAAATATTTGGATGAAATCGATGAAGGGGCCCGCATTATCGGCGCTGTCAACACGCTGGTGAATGATGACGGGAAATGGATCGGATACAATACGGATGGAATTGGCTATGTCCGTTCATTGAAGGAAGAAACGGGCTTTTCCATACAAGGCAAAAACTTGCTTGTTTTAGGCGCAGGCGGAGCCGCGCGCGGAATTGTGTATGCTCTGTCTCAAGAGCAGCCGGCTCGCATTTGGATTGCGAACCGATCGGTCGATAAAGCGGTGAAACTTGCCGCAGACATGAGTAAATTTGCAGAGACGGAGGGCATTTCGCTCGACCGGATTCACGCTTAGACTGCAGTCGATTTTATCGTGAATACGACGAATGTGGGCATGCATCCGTATACGGATGAATCACCGCTTGACGCAAGCGTGTTCCATGAAGAAATGGTCGTCAGCGATATTGTTTACACACCCCGCAAAACGAAATTTTTAGCGGAAGCAGAAGCGAGAGGCTGCCAAATTCATGAAGGATTGGGCATGTTTGTTTATCAAGGCGCGTATGCATTCGAATATTGGACAGGCCGGCCGGCTCCGATTGAAGAAATGAGAGCTGCAGTGGACATGTAAAGGAGGAGGCCATGAAGATCGGATTGCTTGGCGGCACGTTTGACCCGATCCATATCGGGCATTTGGTGGCTGCGGAATGGACGAGAACAGAACAAGGCCTGGATGAAATATGGTTTATGCCTTCAGCCAGTCCGCCGCACAAAAGCCGGGTGCGCGATGCTTCTCCCGAGCAGCGTTTGGAAATGGCGAGGTTAGCGACGAAAGACAACCCGTGCTTTCAAGTGACCGATATTGAAATTGCGCGAGGCGGTACTTCCTACAGCTATGACACGGTCATGCACTTGAAGCGGCTTTATCCGCAGCATCAATTTTATTTCATTATCGGTGCAGACATGGTTGCATATTTGCCCCACTGGCATCAAATCGATCAACTGGTGAAAGAAATATCATTCATCGGTCTGGAAAGGCCCGGCGTCTCTTTGGACAATGCCCGGCTTCCGCAGCATCTTTGGCAGGCGGTGCGCATCTCTCCCATGCCGCAAATGGACATTTCCTCTACGAATATTCGGGAGCGTATTCGAAAAGGACAATCGATCCGCTATTTGGTGCCTGATGCCGTAGAAAGCTATATAAAGGAGAACCGGTTGTATGAAGATTGAGGCTTTGAAAGAAAAAGTCAAAGAGCAGATGACGGAACGGCGCTGGCAGCATACGCTCGGGGTTATGGAAAGTGCGGCAGCACTTGCCAAAAAGCACGGCGCGGATGTAAAGGACGCTTATTTGGCAGGATTGCTGCACGATTACGCAACGTATTGGCCTCTAGAAAAACAGCGGCAAGTCATTATCGAGGGAGGACTTCCGCAGGAATTGCTCCTCTACAGCCCGGCGCTTTGGCATGGGCCTGTGGCAGCGCATATCGCGAAGACTGAGCTTGGCATCCATCATCCGGACGTGCTGAATGCGATCTATTACCATACATCGGGCCGGGAAGGCATGTCTAAGCTGGAGAAGGTCGTTTGCTTAGCGGATTATATTGAGCCCGGCAGGCAATTTCCACAGGTGGAGCATATAAGGGAACTGGCAGGGCAAAGCTTAGAAAAAGGGCTCATTGCCGCCCTGGACAGCACGATCCAATTTTTAATTGAGAAAGGGCATAAAATA
>CALKAN010000037.1 GCA_937983035.1 uncultured Paenibacillaceae bacterium
TGCGCCTGTAAATTCAATGAATGAAACAGAGACCGACAGTAAACAAAACGTTGAAGCTGCGGAGGAACTGGCCGCAGAGGAAGAGGAGCCGGCTGAGCCGGTTGAATTGTATTTCTATTCCCCGTCCGGCGATTACGACACGGAAGGCTTCATGCGTGTGTACGGGAATGCCATTCAAGAGGCCTTTCCGCATGTGACGCCGAAATATCATGAAGCAGACCGGGGCCTGGGCACTCTGATTACGGCAGGAGAAAAAATTGATGTGCTGTACAGCTCGATCGGTCAAACGGCATTATCTGTTTTGGCGTACGATATGCAATTCGATATTTCAGAATTGATCGAAAAACACAATTTTGACTTGTCTCGTCTAGAGCCGACGACCGTGGAAATTCAGCGTTTGCTGGCCGACGGCGGGATGTATGGAATTCCGGTTTCCACCAACTCTTTAACGATGTATTATAACCGCGATTTGTTTGATCAATTTGGAGTGGAGTATCCGAGGGACGGCATGAGCTGGGACGAAGTGTATGACTTGACGAGAGTGATGAGCCGAACCGTAGACGGCGTGAGGTACCATGGTTTGATTTTGTCGATTGACCATACGATGATGCTGGACCCGCTTTCACCGACATATATTGATAAAGACACGAATCAAGCTTTGTTCTCAACCGATGTATTTAAACGGGCTTTTCAAACGATCACTAATTTTTATCATATCAGCGGCAATGAAGTCGATCATTCGACCCGAGATTACGGCAGTCAGTTGAAACTGTACCAGGATGAGAAAGTTGTGGGCATGTTTCTCGGTTTAAGCAAACTTGGCGCGACACACTTTGCCGACCATACGAATCTCAATTGGGACGTTGCTTCTTATCCGCATTATGAAGATCAGCCTGACATTGGACCGCAGTCTTATCCAAACTATTTTTATATTTCGCAAGTCAGTGAGCATAAAGACGTTGCCTTTCAGGTGCTGGCGTACATGACAGACGAACAATTTCAACTGCGGCTGGCGCGTCAAGGGGAATTTCCTATACTGCAAAATACAAATTTGATGGATGAATATGCAGCTGATCTGCCGCATATGCAAGACAAAAACATTTCTGCATTGCTGCCGGACAAATTTGCAATGCCGGCATTTCAAGGAGAATTTCAACAAATCGGAAAAGTGGAGCTGAGGGAAGCTTATTATAACGTGATCTTAGGGCTGCAAGACGTGAACACGGCTTTGCGCGAAGCGGATGAACGTATCAACCAGCGGATCGCGGAGCGTCTGGCGCAATAGGACTGCATGCCTGAAAAAAATGAGCCGGCACCTTAGGGGGTGCTGGCTTGTTCGCTTGTTTGCTTGCGGTATTGTCTGGGCGACATGTTGTGATTTTTGCGAAAAAGACGATTGAAAAAGCTGATGTCATTAAAGCCGATTTCCAAGGCGATTTCAGAGATGGGCAGTTTTGTATTTTGCAGCAATTGTTCCGCGATTTTAAGTCGAACATTGTTGCGGTAATCCAACAGACTGTATCCTGTATGCGCTTTAAAATGGTGCCTTAATGAAGATTCGCTCATGCCGCATATTTGAGACAGCTCGTATAACGAGAACGATTCGTCATAATGCAGTTCGATAAATTGCTTGACTTGATCCATCAGTTCTGAAATAGACTGATTTTTTATTTGCTTGTGATCTTGGTAGCAGCGGCTGAGATAGATGAAGCATTCTACGAGTTTCGTTTTGATGATGATGTCATAGCCCGGTTTTTTCTCTTGATATTCAGCCGTGATTTGATCGAGGATGTGCTGCAGACCTACTCTTTCTGTCGGGAGCAAGTGCAGATGCGACGGCAGCGGCGTGGATCGCAAAAAAGGCTCTAAGTAATAAAAGGAGACATAGGACGGATTCGTAAATAATATGCTCAATTCTTTCGCAAAAAAAGAAGGCTGAAACAGTACGTTGTATTTGACTAATGTTTCATCTTGGACATGAAAAGCATGGGGGGTTTCCGGTTCGATAAACAGCACATCCCCTGCTTCAATTCGAGTGGACTTGCCTTGGTATTCATGAATGCCGCTTCCTGAAATGACATAAACAAATTCAACAAATTCATGACAATGCTTTTTGATGCTGCGATTTGAAACAGTCAAAGGGAAAATGTGAAATAGAAATTCTTTGCGAGCTAAATATTGATTCATGCGGTATCTTTTCATCTTCTCAGCCACCTGCCTGACGAATGAATGATCAAAAACTCAGCAGAATATTGTCAGATCAGTTCCCATGCGATGCTTTTCCTTAGTATAATGCAAATTTTTCCAAATTTAAAGTGGGATTTTTTTGCAAAACCATAAACGAGAGTCCTAGGATTTCTGATCATGAATTTAGGTTTATGCGATGAAATCGTTCGTCGGATAAAACATGCAAATTTTTACATATTTTTTAGAAATTTGATGATACGGTCCAAAAAATATCATTTTTAACGTAACTTTTAGGGGAAAGTTAGAGTCTAATAGAGTAGGATATCATTTTTTTAGCAGCGACAACGAAGAATGTTAGTCCTAATAGAGAGAAAAATAGGACATCAGCATCAAGAAAGGAGAGGGAACCGATGCTGCATCGAATGGCTGGCAAAATTCGCTTGCGTAACAGCAACAAGCAGTCGCAGCAAAGATTGGAACAAGAGAAACGATTTCAGTTATATCGCTTAGAACAAGATCTCAGAATGCGAGGTGAAAAAGCAAGACATGACCGGCCGGTGAAACTGACAGGAAAAGGCCGCAAATGGATGAAACGGGCAGCAGCGGCTGCGCTTGCCGGATTATTGGCGCTTGAGCCGGGCATGATGGGATTGCAGCATGTGGGGGGTCTTTGGAAAACGCCGCTGATCAGCACGGCGGAAGCCGCATCGGCTCCAACGGTAAAATTAATCGGCGAACAACCGATTACTTCAGGAGCGACGTTAAGAACTTATTTATGGACCTCAACGCGCGGCGGGAAGACGGTCAGCACCAGAGCCCGCGTAATTGTGACAGATTTACATAATCCTTATGTCAAGCTGGATGTAATGACAGGGATTGACGGCAAATTTACGAGAAAGCAGCCGGTGCTCGGCATGGCTAAAGAAACCGGCGCAGTCGCCGGGATTAATGGGGATTTTTTCAACACGCAGGCGGAAGGCGCGCCAATGGGGGCGGAAGTTCGCAATGAAGTGCTCACCAGTTCTCCGTCTGATTTAAAAGGAATGTATGCCTTTGGAATTACGAAAAACAATGAACCGGTCATCGATGTGTTTGGCTTTCAAGGTTCTGTCGTTGCTGCTGACGGCAGTTCGTTTCCTTTGGCGGGAATAAACCAAACTTATTATTGGAAAGAATCTGACGGCCAGCACAGCCATGCACATGCGATGTATATTTATACAAGCGATTGGGGCAGCGCCAGCCGGGCGAATGACAGCTACACGATCCCGACAGAAGTGTTGGTGCAAGGGGATGTCGTGCAAGAGATTTCTTATGGACAAGCGATGAACCGCACTGCGCCTAAAGACGGGTACATTTTGCGCGCGCACGGCAGAGCGGCGCAATTCATAGAAAATCACATTAAGGTTGGAGATCGAATCGAAGCGAATTACAAGCTTGTGCCGGCTCATTCCAATCTGGATGCCTCAACATTGAAAATGCTCATCGGCGGACACACGATTCTTGTCGATGAAGGAAAGCCGGCTGCTTATTCGAGAGATGTTTCCTCCATTGGCGGTTATCGCGCGCGCACGGCGATCGGCTATTCTCAGGATCAACGAAGAGCGTACTTGATCACCGTAGACCGCACGGACAACAGAGGCGGTGACAGCGCGGGCATGAGTCTTTCTGAATTGCGTGATTTCATGGTCCAAATCGGCGTTTGGAAAGGGCTGCTGCTGGACGGCGGCGGTTCTACGCAGCTCGTGTCGCGTCCGCTCGGTTCCTATGATGTGGAACTTGTGAATGAGACGGAATTTGGCAACCAGCGCGCGGTCGTGAATGGATTAGGCCTGTATACGCTGGCGCCGCAAGGCAGCTTGAAAGGGATGATTATCAGCGGCGAGCCGATTTTGTTCATCAATCAGCAGGCTGAATTTGATTTGAGAGCATATGACAATTATTATAATCCGCTCGAAATCGACAAAGATGCAGTGGCATGGGACGCTCCTTCGGAGCTGGGCCGGTTTGAAGGCAGCATTTTCGTTCCGCAGCGCCCCGGATCCGGGACGATCACGGCTCGGTCGGGCGGAGTGGTGAAGGAACACAGCGTGCAAATCATCGGTTTTGAACATATTGAACAGATGATGATCAACCATTCGGAGGGCTACATGCTGTCTCCGGGAACGGAACTGGATGTTCCGGTTCGCATCGTAACGAGTTCCGGCAATGTTCTCGATGTTCCTGCAGAATCGGTGCAATGGGAAATGAAAGGATTCGATGCGAAAGTTAAGGACGGCCAGCTCGTTGTGCAGCAAGTCGCGGAGGAGGCGGAATACGGGCAATTGATTGCCAATTATGACGGATTCCGCGCGATGCTGGCGTTCCCAACAGGCGTGTCGCGTAAATGGAGCGATTTTGAAGACGAGCGGCTGCCGATATCTTTCGCGGGCTATCCATCTTATGTGAAAGGATCTGCGCGGCAAGTTTATGGTCTCCCTGGTGATGAACCGAACAATCATGTGCTGCTGATCGAATATGATTTTTCAGAAGGATCAGCCACGAAAGCCGCTTACGCTGTGCTTAACGGCAGCGAGGGCATCCCATTGGAAGGAGAGCCTAAGCAAATGTCGATGCGCGTAAGAGGTGACAACAGCTTGAACTGGCTCCGTGTGGAATTTGAAGACAGCGCAGGCAAGAAGCACCTTGTCGATGTTTCGCGCAACATTAACTGGACAGGCTGGGAGACGGTGAATGTTGATTTAAACCGGTATAACATGAGCTATCCGGTGAAGATGAACCGCATCTATGTGGCGAATCCTGAGCAATACCAGGATGAAAGGGAAGTGCGCGGCGCCATTGCCGTAGATGACATTTACTTCCAGTATGAACGCGAGCCTGCAGATACGAAGCGCAAACAGCTTGTGCTGACGGTGGATAAAAAGGTCATTGAAACGGATGACGGTCCGATAGAAATTGATCAAGCGCCTGTCGTCATCAATGGAACAACGCTCGTTCCGCTTCGCTTTGTCGCGGATGCATTAGGCGGGGAAGTGAGCTGGGACAACGAGGCAAAGCATGCCGGGATGATTCGCGGCGCTCAGCTTGCAGATCTTTGGATTGATCAGAAATATGCGGTCATCGGCGGCAAAAGAGCAGAATTAAGAGTAGAACCGCAAATCATTAATCAGCGCACGATGGTGCCGCTGCGGTTGATTTCGGAGCATTTTGGCTGGAAAGTAATATGGAATCAGGAAGAGAAAACGATCACTTTGCAATAAATGTCACTCTGTCCGTACATTTTGTGGTAGTATAAAAACAAACGACTAAATGATTGCACTAGGTGATACGGATGGATGCGATTGACCAAGTAATCCGAAGCGCCATCGAAATGATGGACACTGGCAAATACCAAATCTTCGAGATCTCGCAAGCGTCGCGGGCAGAGTTGGAAACACTCAAAAAGGAACTGGAGCAGGTCAAGATGGAAATGCGGTACACGAACCGGAAGGTGGACGAACTGGAAGAAAGTTTTAAGAAATCCAGAATCCATCTTTCGGAAGTGAGCCGCAATTTCCACCGCTCTACGGAAGAAGACATTCGGCTCGCTTATGAGCAAGCGACACAATTTCAGACTGATCTGCTGATCCATCGAGAGAAAGAAGTTCATTTGCGAAATCGAAGAGATGAGCTGCAGCGCAGAATCCGTCTTGTGGAGAAAAATGTGCAGAGAGCGGAGATGGTCATTACGCAGCTCAGTGTGACGCTGGATTACTTGTCAGGAGATTTTAATCGTATTTCTAAAATGCTGGAATCCGCAAAAAATCGACAATTGCTCGGATTAAAGATTATTTTGGCGCAAGAAGAAGAAAGAAAACGTATTTCCCGGGAAATTCATGACAGTGTAGCTCAATCGATGGCGAATCTTGTCTTGCGAACAGAGTTTTTGGAAAAACTGTTGGATCGCGGAGAATACGGAGTTGTGAAAGAGGAGATCAAAGATCTCAGAATGCAAGTGCGAACCGGATTAGAAGAAGTAAGACAAATTATTTTCAATTTGCGCCCAATGGCATTAGATGATTTGGGATTGATTCCAGCATTGCGGAAATATGTCAACGATTTTGAAGAAAAGACGAATCTGATCGTAGAAGCGAAGTTTACCGGCAAAGAGGTGCGCATGTCTTCATCGTTGGAAGTAGCGGTTTATCGTTTTGTGCAAGAAGCTTTTTCAAATGTATTGAAGCATGCGAAAGCGACAGTCATTCAACTCGAGGTAGCATTTCATCCAGATCATTTGACGATTTCGATTCGAGATAACGGCATAGGGTTTAATATGAAGTTGTTAGAAAGCAAAATGCAATCCGGCCAACATTACGGTTTGATCGGCATGCGCGAACGGATTGAAATGTTGGAAGGAGAATTGCGGATTGATTCGCAGTATCGCAAAGGAACGTATCTATGGATGGAAATCCCGTTGAAATCAGCTAACGTAAGGGCTTGATGCATGGATGCTGAAAGAGGCGGCTCTGGATGGATGCTGATCGTTGAGATGAAATCATACTAAACGGATCGAAATAGATTTGACGGCGCTGAGCAAGGCAATGATGCGGATATTTTATGCATGAACAGTTTGATGTCGGTTGATTTTATTGCCGGTTGTTTGGCAGATCAGCGCGAATTGAACATTTATCATTGAAAGGAGTTACACTGTGTTGGATGCGAAAGATCATAAAGACGTGGTGAAAATTCTCATTGTTGACGACCATTCGCTGCTTAGGGAAGGTTTAAAGCGAATTTTGAATATGGAAGACGATTTTGAAGTGGTAGGAGAATGCAGTGACGGCACGGAAGTATTGTCGGTTTGTGAACAAGTGCAGCCTGACGTTGTTTTAATGGATATTAACATGCCGGGCCAAAACGGCGTTGTTTCCACGGAAGAATTGAAAAAGCGTTTCCCTGACATTAAAGTGATCATTCTTTCGATTCATGATGACGAGAGTTATGTGTTTGAAACGCTTCGCATCGGAGCCGTCGGTTATTTGTTGAAAGATATGGATTCATCAGAATTGATTCATGCGATCCGCTCAGTTGTGGACGGTTATGCTTACATACATCCAAAAGTGAGCGGCAAGCTGATTAATCAGCTGAGGCGCATGACCTATTTGGATCAAACCGGATTGGTGCAGAAATCGAATCAGGTCATTCGCGAAGGTGCGGAGTACGTATCCAATACGGCAGAAAGTCCGTTGACCCGAAGAGAAGCTGAGGTGCTTCGTTTAATGGCTGAGGGCAAAAATAACAAGATGATTGCAGAATGTCTCTTTATCAGCGAAAAAACAGTGAAAAATCATGTGAGCAGCATTTTGCAAAAACTGGATGTTGACGATCGCACGCAAGCTGTCATTAACTCCATTAAAAGAGGTTGGGTAAGAATATAATCGGAACTTTGGGCGCCTCCTGCACATATATTGATGGTATAAGGAGGTGACCCAAATGCTGGAAGGTTTGTTTTCGATCATCAGCATTTATGGCATAAGCATTTTAGCGGTTCACTTGATACACGGGCATTTGCACCGTATTCCACATAAACCGCAGCACGAGCATTACGTGCTCATTTCGAATCATAATCAGATGCAAATCGAATGGGTGATTCGTTGTCTGTGGTTATTTTCATGGTTAAAAGGCATCCATGTGCAAATTACATTGTTAGATCAGAATTCTACGGATGATACGCTGCCCATTGCCTATAAGTTTGCAGAGCGGTTAGACTTGGACATTCGAACGATGCAATCGAAGCAAGAACTGAACGCTCTTGTACACACATCTGGCTTAAGTCACCTCTATCATCAAGTGATTACGATCGAATTAAACAATCAGGAAGATTTGAAAAAAATTCCGCTATATTAATGAATTGATTAGCTCTGGTGAAGAACACTTTGAGCAGCTGCGGCTGGCTTGAAGTGTTCTTTATTTGTTTTGAGCTGGTTTTGAAATTGGTGAGAGATGAGGAAAATGTTGTTTCATGTTTGGAGGGAGAACAGCATGAAAGCGACGCTGTATGCGGTTATGCAGCCAATGAAGAAATCGTTTCGTGATCTATCCAGTTTCGCCGGAGTCGTTGACTGCGGGCGAAAGGGTGCAGACCTGTTTCCGGAAGGATGCAAACTTGCTTGGCGCTTATCCATTCATATGGAGACCGATCTCCAATACTGGTCAACTATGCTCCATGAGAACACAGTCAGTCCGGCATTGCTGCTCGTGCAACCAGCGCTTCCGCTGCACCTTGCGCTGGAAGGAATGCGCTGGTTGCAGCAACGATGCGATGCATGGCCGGCGAACGAATCTGCGGCCTATATACAGCAAGTGTTAGCAGCGCTTTACGAAAAAAACGATGATCAGCATGACCGGCGCACTGGCGGGTTAACATTGGAGCATGGGATGCGGCTTATTCTCCAACCATTGTTTCATGAATGCGCTCGATTAGATGGAATCACAGGCAGAAGCACGCTGCGCGACAATTCGGTCGAACAGAAACTGCATGCGAACGCGTCGGCGGAAGATGAGGGGAATTGGGAGTGGCGGAGTGCGCCGGAAGAGCGGGGGCATGGGGAAATTTTGAAAAAGCTTAAGCGGGCATTGGAAGGAAGAGCATTGTTAGAGGATGAGTTGAGCGCGCTTTATCGAGACTGGAATGTGAACAATCCCGAAACCAGCTGGAAGAAACATGTCCAATTGCTGTATTTGCGCGGGCTTGTAAATTTGACCAATGGCGTAAAAGAGACAGGGAGGCAAAACAGCCGGTCATTTGCAGTTCATAAGCATGCCGATCATCAATCATCGCGATTAAGCAGAAACAGAAGCATGTTTTGGATTCAACAGAATGAATGGATCAGACGATTTTCATCGAAAGATAATGGTTCAGACACTGGAAAGAGGCCGGAGACTCAGATCGCACTGCAATGCAGAAGATGCGGGAGCAGCCAAGAACAGATGAGATGGACGCTTTGCAGTGTTTGCGGAGATTTGTGTCCTTATTGCGAAACGTGTTTGACGATGGCCCGTTCCAAAAGATGCACGTTGATGGTCGAGGGCGGAGAACGGCTTTCAGATCATAAACATCAAACCATGTCAACTGTTAACCCGCCAAAGCTTTCATCCAAATGGAATTTAAGTCCTGCTCAGATGGAGGCGGCTGATAAAGCGTTGGAATTTTTATATCGCACAAGTTTGAGGAGACATACCGGTCAATTACATAACAAGGCGTTCGGATTTAAGGGCTCGATGCACATTCCTCGCTTTCTCATCTGGGCGGTCACCGGAGCAGGGAAGACGGAAATGGTTTACCCATTAATTGATTATGAATTGCGTCATGGCAGACGTGTCGCAATCGCAACGCCGCGGAAAGATGTCGTGCTTGAATTGGCGCCGCGTGTTCAGAAAGCTTTTCCTCAATGTTCCATTGCTGTGCTGTACGGCGGAAGCAAACAAAAATGGGAGACAAGCGAATTGACGATTGCTACGACGCACCAGTTGCTGCGCTTTTCAAAAGCTTTCGACTGCATCATCATTGATGAGCTGGACGCCTTTCCTTTTTCAAATCATCCTATGCTCGCATATGCAGCAGAGAAAGCATGCAAAAGCACCGGCCGGTATTTGTTTCTGTCTGCTACCCCGCCAATGTACTTGCGCAAGCAAATTCGCCGCAGACTAGCAGAACATGTCAAAGTTCCCGTACGCTATCATCGACATCCGCTGCCAGTTCCGAAATGGGTCCGTTCGCCGTCTCTGCAAAAAATTTGCGCTGCAAAGATAAACGATGCTCGGTCAATCAATGATGCTCTATTTAATCATACTCAGCCAAAAAATCATTCTCAGTTAAAAAATCATACTCAGCCCAAAAATCTCAAAAATCATGCTCCATCCTTCAAATTGTTTTCTTCGGTTGCACCGAGATGGGTTCAGCTCATCCGAGCATCGCTGCATAGAGGGGCGCAAATATTTTTGTTTGTCGCACGCATTCGCTTAGTCGAACCGTTCGTTGCCACGCTTCGCCGGGAATTTCCTGAAGTGCGGGTGGAAGGCACGCATTCGCAGGATGAGGGGCGTTCCGTGAAGGTGGCCGCTTTTCGCGACGGCGCCATCCGCATGCTTGTAACAACGACGATTCTTGAGCGCGGCGTTACCGTTCCGAAGACGGATGTGTTCATTATGGATGCGGATCAATCATTGTTTGACGAAACGGCATTAGTGCAAATGGCAGGCCGCGCGGGAAGGAGCAAAGACGATCCGGACGGGAACGTGTATTTTTTGGCAGAATGCCGCACGCGTGAAATGTCCCGAGCCATTAGGCAAGTAAAGTTAATGAACCGAATTGCATATCGAAAAGGATATTTGGACAAAAGTTTTCGCAGAAAATGTTGATTTTCATTCATCGGGATTTAAGGAGTGAAATTTGATGCAGATGCTTCGCGTTTTAGCTGATTCAAGCCCAAGCTCATGTCTTTCCAGATTTTATAATTCAAGCTCACGTCATGCAAGATTTTGCAGGTCAAGATTTTACAGTTCAGAATCTCATCAATCACGCTTCCAAGTTTACAGTTCACAATTTCATCGTTCACGATCTCGATCTCATCGTGCAAGATTTCAACGCTTATATTCTCATCGCGGGAGATCTTATATTTACCGTTCAGCGAGTCATGACAGTATTTTTGCAACCCGTCCGAATAGTTTGCTTCGATGGTTTCGTGCCATTCAGAAATGCTTTTCTCCGAATGCGAATCATTGCTTGGCATGCCGTCGTTTGCTCTCTGCTGCTTCGATTTTATGTCCATCATGTGCTGCAACTATTCCGTGGATCCAACGAATACAATGTCAAGTATGCGGCAGACCGGAACCATGCGAGGATTGTAAACGGCGGCGCAATCATTATCTGTATGTCAATCGAAGCGCCGTTCGATATGATTTAACGATGAAACAATGGCTGGCTAGATTCAAATATAGAGGAGATGAGCAGCTGCATGTGCTTTTTGTGGAAATGCTTGAATATGCTTTCGAAAGATTGCTGCAGGATTTGTCCATGACGAAGGATCAAATTGATGCTGTCACTTACGTGCCGTTAAGCAGGGAGCGGGAAGAAGAGCGTGGTTTTAATCAAGCGAAAATGTTGGCGGAAGGACTTGCTGTAAAGGCAAACTTGCCGTTGGTTCATCTGCTTGAACGCACGCGCCACTCCGAAAAACAAAGCTACATGAGCAGAAAAGAGCGCATGGCCAGTTTGCAAAATACATTTGCTGTTCGCTCGGAAGAGTTGCAGCGCTTAGGTGCAGTTTGGATAAACAAGCGTCAACAGTCATTGATTCAGCCTAAGCACAAAGGAAAAGAAAATTTTCCGAATGCTTACAGCGAGCCATGCTTAAACATAATTATTGTGGATGATATTTACACTACCGGCAATACGTTAAACCAAAACGCAAAAGCAATTATGCAGCACTTGCCTGCGAAATGTTACGGATTGACTTGGGCGCGTTCTTAGTTCATTTTTGTCATGTTTATGTTTTGCTTCTCCTGATTAGGAATGTTCAATTTTATTGTTTGTTTCTCCTGATTGGGAATGTTTAATTTTTATTGTTTGTTTTTCCTGATTGGGAATGTTTAATTTTATTGCTTGTTTTTTCTGATTCGAAATGTTCAATGCATTAAAAATTAATCATATTTACAACTGTCTCAAAATGCACATAAGGGCATTGCGGCCTGTTTTGACATTTCTTTTGCACTGCTTTACGGGTGCTGTCCCTAATGCTCAGGCGAGGGATTGATTGAGACAATTGATGGTAAGCAGCTTCATTGTTATGGACACGATCCCTCGAAGCTCAGTCCGCGTTGGATTCATATTAATCACGCATTTTCGAATTATATCCCTATCGCTCAATGTTCATGCAAAAATTATGTTCAGGCGAAAAATTGCGTTCGGGCGAAAATTATGTAAAGCATTTCCGATGCAGATTCTCCTTTGATTTCCCTAATGCTCAGGTAGTCTGCAGGATGGAAAGTGCAGTTCTATCCCCTTTTGGTCTTTATCCCATTGGCTCAGTTAAGTTGGTTGAATATAAATTTTTTCGCCTATTTCGCCTTATAGATCCGATCCCTAAAGCTCAGGGACAGAGTTTGTTAAAGGTTTAACAGAGAAAATTCAGCGCAGCATATCAGCAGGGTTGTTTTGAATGATTATTCACTTCTTTGATAAATAACGTTTCTTTGGCAGATGGCAGCTGCTGCAGCAAGCGCTTTTTGCAACTCCTGATCGAAGGGGATTATGTTCGCAAGCGTGTCAATTGTCACACCTGACGGAGGGGGATAATGGTTGCAATAGTCGCAGCAGCAATACTGATCAAAAGGGATAATGATCCTAAGCAGCTTAGAAGCAATAACTGATCAGAGGGGATAATGTGCATAAGCTGGCCATCAGTAATACCCGATCTAAAGAGATCATGTTCGCAAGCCTATCAACTGTTACACCTGACGGAAGGGGATATTGGTTGCAAGAGTTGCAGCAGCAACACTGATCAAAAGGGATAATGATCCTAAGCAGCTTAGAAGCAATAACTGATCAGAGGGGATCGCGGCCGCAATCCGCTCTTCGATCATATGCCGGATCTAGAGGAGGAGGCAGCGGCCGCAGCGGCAACAGCTCAGACAAAGGATAGGGATGGCTCGGATAAAGGATAGGAATGGCGTGTTTATATATGCCTTTGATCGGCTGCGCATGGATATGAAATAACCGGTTATTGCAGGTGGTGCTCGTCAGTTCGATCAGCATTGATGTCATAGTAAGAGCGATCAGAAGGTTTCAGCTTGCGAACTTCGATTTTGCGGATGCGGTGCTTTTCTTTGTCCAATATTTTAAAAGCCAAGCCGTTGTAAACCCATTCTTCGCCTTCTTTTAAAGCAGAATGACGGTTGTACAGCCATCCGCCAATCGTGTCAAAGTCTTCAGATTCAATATCCGTATGTAAAATATGGTTAATACTATTGACGGGAACTTTGCCGTCGACGATCAAGTGTGAATCATTCAATTGCTCGATTTCCGGCTTTTCTCCTTGATCGAATTCATCCCGTATTTCGCCCACGATTTCTTCCAGAATATCTTCAATTGTGATCATGCCGGAAGTGCCGCCGTATTCATCGAGCAAAATCGCCAGCTGCACGTTTTGTTTTTGCATTTTTTTCAACAAATCGCTGATCATGATTTCATCGAGAACGGTCATGGCAGGCTGCAGCAATTTTCTTAAGTCAAAATTTTCTTGTCCATTGTAATTCAGAAAGACATGCTTGGCATGCAAAATGCCGATGATATGATCTTTATCGCCATCGATGACAGGAAAACGGGAAAAGCGCTCACGCCGAATGATTTTCAAATTGTCTTCTACAGAATCGTTAATATCGAGGCAGACCATATCTGTGCGCGGAACCATAATTTCTCTTGCATGCAATTCATCAAAAGTAAAAATATTGTTTACATAACCGAACTCGGACTGATTGATATTGCCGCTCTTATAACTTTCTGTCAAAATTAACCGAAGTTCTTCCTCGGAATGCGCTTCTTCATGCTCTTTTGCAGGTTCAAATCCGAACATGCGCACAAGCCAAATGGCAGAACCGTTCAAAACCCAGATTAAAGGATAGGCAGCTTTGTAAAACCAAATAATCGGTTTAGCCAGCAGTTTCGTAATGGCTTCAGCTTTTTGGATGGCGATCGTTTTTGGAGCTAATTCACCGAAGACGACATGCAAATAAGTCATGATTAAAAAAGCAGCCAAAAAAGATATGATAGGCACGACTGAGCCGGGCAGATCAAATCGAATGAACAGCGGCTGCAAAATTCGTTCCATCGTCGGCTCGCCGAGCCAGCCTAAGCCCATTGCCGTAATGGTGATGCCCAACTGACATGCGGCCAAATAACCGTCTAAATTACCGGTGACTTTTTTTACTGCCATTGCATTTTTTTCACGGTTTAAGACCATTTGTTGAACTCTGCTTGGACGAACGCGGACAATGGCAAACTCCGCCGCAACGAAAAAGGCAGTAGCAATAATGAGAACAGCGACTAATATAAAATTAACTGTTAACATAACCGGTCCGGCTCCTTCGTAATCCGATTATCAAGCATCCTTTTTCATTTTTCCCAATGAAGTGATTTTCATCCAACAGAGTGTGCGAACCGATGCAGCAAATCATCGAATGGGGGCGCAAATCAGTAAGGCATATATTGTCAATTATGGATCTTATAGATTACACTAAAGTTAAATATCCGGAGAAGAGTGAAAGGGGTATCCAAATGAAGTTAAATATTGATAATTGTCCTCGCTGCGGCAAAATATACACCGTCAATCCGCAATATCTTTGCAAAGAATGTTTGCAGAAAGTTGAAGAGCAATATCAATTGTGCGTGGAATATTTGCGCGAACATCGTTATGCATCGATTCAGCAATTGAGTGAAGGCACAGGGGTACCTGTTTCGCAGATTTCAAAATTTATTATGGAGGGGCGCATCTCTGCCGCTCAAGGACCGGGATTAACTTATCCGTGCGAAACTTGCGGCAAGCCGATCCGTTCACAAAAGTTGTGTGACAGCTGCCGTAAGCGGCTTCAACAAGGCTGGATGAAGGAAGAAGAGAAGAAAAGCCAAATGCAAGGAAAGTCCGCATATAAAATTAAAGAGGAGTAAACTAACATTTTGTCGTGCAATTTCCGATATTAAAAATAGCAAGGCATTCAATGGGCTTATGATAAAACTTAAGCTTTTGCCAATCTGATAAAGTTAACATGGCTGAATCGGCTGTGGAGATGGAAGAAGATGATGTTTCAGTGAAATAAGCGAAAATAATGCCGTGAATATACAAGAGTTGGTGATTTAAAGCAGGGATGTTTCGTGCAGCAGATGCTCCGTAAGCAGACGTGCAAGACCGGTCTAGAAATAGGCAACAAGCGGTGTTTAAATCAACGGCTCGCTGCTCATGTGCAAGCAAGCTGCTGCATCATTTGGAATGAGGTTTAAGGAAAGCTGAGGTGAAATTGGTGAAGGTTTCACATATACAACGGATACAGTCCGTGCAGAAATACCAGCACAATCACGATCGTCCAGTCGGAACAGCGAAAAGTCAATCGAAAAAGAAAGAAGATCAGGTGCAAATTTCCGAAAAAGCGAAGGAACTTTTGCATCACGCAGAAGCAGCCAAACATTCACAAAAAATAGATCCGACTGCGAATGCGAAAATTCGAGGAGATGCTTCATTGCAACTAAATGAGAAGGTTCAGGGTGCAGAGGCTGTGCAATCGCATGCTGTGCAAGAAACAGCTGTCAAAGATCCGCACCGAATGGAAAAGCTGCAGAGGTTAAAGCAAGAAATTGATGCAGGCACTTATAAAGTGGATGCTCGAAAGCTTGCGGAAAAAATGTTGCCTTATATGTTTCGAGATGATAAATAACCGAGCTGAGAACCAATTTACGTTGAGAATCGATTTGCGATGAGAAATGATTGAGATGGAAAATTCTCAGAAGAAATTTGAAATGAATCGTTGCCAGAGTCAGGATGAAGAGATTATTGTGAGAATTTGCAGCAAGAGCAGACGATTTATCGATCAATCGATTTTCATGGGATTCAAAAACAGTGAATCGGTGAAAATGCAGTTTAACGAGCTGCTGGTGTGAAGCGAAAATGACGGACGGATAAGGGGAAACGCACAATGGTCTACGAAGCATTGATCCGTAACTTAGAGCAGTCCTGCCAAATTTGTCAAGAGTTAAAAGTTTATGCTGAAAAGAAAAAAGACGTTGTCATTCACAACTATTTGGATGAACTGAACCGGATTGTTTATGCCGAAAATAAGCTCGTTCAGCAGGCTGACGCGCTGGAGCAAGAACGGCAGCAATTAGCAGTTAAATATATGCAGCACAGCGGCTTCATGCCTGTCGGCCAGATCTCGATGTCGGTCATCATTGGCGTCACGCATGATGCGCAGCGAAAACAAGAGCTGATGAAGCTGCAGAAACAGCTTAGTGAATTGGTGAATGATCTGAAGGAACGCAATGATTTAAACCAGCAGTTAATTCAGCAGTCGCTTGACTATTTGCAGTTTCATTTGGAATTGCTGGTGGAAGATGGCGGCGACGCTGTTACTTACCAGCATCCGGCGGCAGCGAAGGCAAAGCTGGGATATTCTTCGTTCGATGCGAAAGTTTAACGGATAACAGTTTGCAACCGTGAATACACGAGTCATAAAGCCGCGGAAAATTGAGCTTGAAGGATGGATTGGCATTAGTTTGTGAAGCTAAAACGGTTGGCAAGGTTATAGATTGGGAGGAATGGGCGTGAGATCAACTTTTACCGGCATAGAAATCAGCAAGCGGGGGCTGTTCGCGCAACAGGCTGCATTGCAGACGACCAGCCATAATATCGCCAATGCGAATACAAAAGGGTATTCGAGACAAATAGTCAATCTTTCGGCCGCGCGTCCGATTGAAGCTTTAGGGATGAACCGTTCGACCATTCCGGGGCAAAGCGGCATGGGCGTCGATATTCAATCGATTACCCGCATTCGGGAAGCTTTTTTGGACAAGCAATATTACAACGAAAGCAAATATTACGGCGAATGGACGGTGCGCCGGGATACGATTGAAAAAATTGAAGGTATCTTTAATGAACCGTCGGACACCGGAATTCGGCAAGTCATGGATAATTTCT
>CALKAN010000038.1 GCA_937983035.1 uncultured Paenibacillaceae bacterium
TACAGCTTTTACAGTCCGGTCGGCAATCACGGACCTGTTCACAATATTTCAGTGATGGAACTGAGCGCAGGGGAGCATACGTTGACGATTTCTTTAACAAGGCCGGGCGACGGCATCGGCAACGGCAGCGGCACCATGCTTTATCCGAGCCAATGGATGCTGATCGACTTGAATAAAGTGGAAAGCAGCAAAACGCGCAGCACGATTTATACTCCGGACAAGCTGGCCAATGCTCGGGCGAATGCAGACAAATATGAGTGGGCTGCCAGCATTCGCGACAATGCTGTTGCTTCCGCAGAACAGTATATGCAGCTGAGCTATGATGAATTATGGCATTTGGTCACCGGCAACCGCATTCCTCGCAGCTACAATACGAATCAGCTGGACGGCAATTTCAGCCCGATCAGCGGACGCGAGATGATGGATCAGCACGGTTTATATCCATGGCAGGCAGATCCAATTAATCATCCGTGGAAACTGATTGACCCTGTATCGGGGTATATGTTTCCAACAAATGATTTTGGCGCTTATTATGAAAGCGGATTGGATGAACACGGCGTGTTTCAGCCGCAGCTTGCAGACCGCAGTTTGCTGGTCAATGAATTGTACCCCGAGAAAGGGCCGGATTGGGGAGTCGATGACGGATTCGGCTGGGTAGATCCGGAAACAGGCGACAGGTATACGTTTATTGCCTATTACAATCATTGGCATCTGTGGCACGGCGGGATCATTACGAGCGCATTGAATGCTTTTAAAAATGCTTATATTTATACCGGAGACATGAAATATGCCCGTGCCGGCGCTGTTTTGCTGGATCGCATTGCGGATATTTATCCGACCTTGGACATCACGCAGTTTGATCATAACATATACGTGAATTCTCACGGAGGCAGGCCTGCCGGCAAAGCGGTCGGTTCGATTTGGGAAACCGGGTTGGTGAAGCAATTAATTGAAGCTTACGACGTTTTTTATCCAGTGTATGACGATCCGGAAGTATTGCAGTTTTTGAAGCAAAAAGGCGAACAGTACAATTTGCCGCTGAAAGAAAATGCGACGCAAATTCGACGCAATATTGAAGACGGCATATTAAGGGAAGTATATCCCGGCATGAAGGCGTCGCGAATTCGCGGAAACAACGGTTTCCACCAAAGCGCCTTGGCCATGGCTGCCGTCGTGCTTGATACGCTGCCTGAAACGAAAGAGTGGCTCGATTATAACTTTCAATCCGGAGAAGCGATCGGCAGCGTGCCTTACCGCATTACCGGAGGCAATATTTTATACAGCTTAGTAAACGATGTGGACCGAGATGGACACGGCAATGAAGCTTCACCCGGATACAATCGGCTTTGGCTCAACAATTATATTCAAGCGGCCGATGTGCTTCTTGGCTATGACAAGTATCCTGATGCCGATCTTTATGAAAATGTCAAATTCCGATCGATGTTTCGGGCCATGTATCCGCTCATGATGCTGCAGAAGTATTTTCCGAACATCGGGGATACAGGCAAAACCGGCAACCCCGGCTTATTATTGGATAAAGATCAGATGATCCGAGCGTATGAAGTATTTCGTGATCCGATCTATGCACAGCTCGCATATTTCTTAAACGGAAATCAAGCAGACGGCATATTCGGCGATGTGTTCAGCGAAGATCCTGAACAGATTGCCCGGGATATTGAAGCTGTCATCGAGTCGGAAGGACCGCTCCAGCTTGGCAGCACGCATTTGACAGGTTACGGTTTTGCCGGATTGCGCGATGGTGAAATTCGAAAGCCGGTGTCATCGATCCATCTTCCGTTTGAAGCGATGAACATTTTGGAAGCAACCGTTGAAACGAGGTATTTTGCCAACAGCGGCACGGTGCAGTTTGAGGCGAATGAAGCCGGGCATTCAATTATGTTTGAATTTGAAGTGCCAAAGACTGATGTGTATGAATTGGAATTGCAGCCGTTTCAAGCGGCCAGTTACGGCATTTATGAGATTTCCATCGACGGAGAGCATGTGATGGATGCAGACTTTTACGGAAATGCCGGAGCAAATGCGCCAGCAGTTGTGCTGACGGAACGGCTGCTCGAAGAAGGCAAGCATGTCATTTCCTTCTCTAATGCAGGCAAACGCGAAGAAGCAACCAATTATAAGTTCGGAGTCATTTCACTGGACTTGTATGATGCGGAAGCGAAAGATGCGAAACGATACGCCGGCCCGAAAGATACGCAAAGAGCGATGTGGATGTATTACGGCCGCAATACCGGTCACGGACACCGTGATACGTTAAATTTGGGCTTATATGCATTCGGCATTGATATGTCGCCGGATCTGGGATATCCGGAAGCGGCGAACGCCACGAACACTCACCGTCATGAATGGGTGAACAATACGATTTCTCACAATACGGTCGTCGTGGACAAGTCGAAACAGCAGCCGCAATGGACGGCGGTTCCGAAACATTATGACGACAGCAGCATGGTGAAACTGATCGATGTGGAAGCACCGCTCGTTTATCCGCAAACAGATTTGTATAAGCGGACATCAGCCATGATTAAAGCAGACAACGTGCATTCCTATGTCGTCGATTTCTTCCGTGTCCGAGGCGGCAATGATCATCATTTCAGCTTCCATGGCGCGGAAGGGCCGGTGACTGTGGAAGGGCTGAATTTAACGGCTCAGACCCGCGGAACTTATGCCGGGGAAGATGTGGAATTCGGCGTACGGCCGGAAGATGACAGCGTAACCGGCTCCGGATATGTCGGTCCTGGTTTTCACTGGCTTGACAACGTAGAGAGGGATGCAAATCCGAGTGAGAAGTTCAGCATTGATTGGGATATTGTCGATACGTGGCAAGTGCTTCCTGACAGCGCTGACCCTCATCTGCGTTTGACGATGCTTGGACAATACGGAGAAGTTGCGCTGGCTGACGGCGTGCCTCCGAGAAATCAGACCGGCAATCCGGAACGCTTGCGTTATGTCATCGTTCACAATGAAGGAGAGCATGTGGAGAGCATCTTCACTTCCGTGCTTGAGCCGTATGACGGCGAGCGCTTCATTCAATCGATCGAAGCTGTGCCTGTCACGGCTGATGGCGTTGAAGTATCCGGCATGGAAGCTAGAGCAGTGAAAGTTACGCTGAAAAATGGCCGCACGGACTATATCATCAGCGCCATTGATCCGAATCGGACATATACGGCAGACGGCGTGATCAAGTTCAAAGGACTGTTCGGCGTATATTCTGAACAAAACGGAGAACCTCTGTTTACCTATTTGAATGATGCCGAGCGGATTGGAAAGCCGGGAGGGATGGAAACATCATCCATTCCGAAATTGACAGGCAGCGTGACAGATTTCACGAAAGGCTTGTCGCTGGACAATCGTTTAATCGTTGAGATGGATTTGCAGGGACTGAATACTGAAGATCTTGTCGGGGCTTATATTTATGTGGACAATGACGGGCAGCGCAGCGGCGCTTATCCGATTGTGCATGCAAAAACGCTGTCTGACGGGATGTACGAATTAAGCACCGGTGAAATTACATTTGTGCGAACGTATGCAAATCCTGATCGGTTAGATGACGGGTTTGTCTATAACATTGCAGAAGGCGATTCTTTCGCCATTCCGTTATCGAAACAGGAAATGACCCTTGCCGAAGCAACGTTAACAGCGTATAAATCTGAAATCATCAAGAATGAAACGATCGCGCTGGAGATTGCGGGAATCTATCCAGACGGCAGCAAAGCAGATCTGAGCCAAGTGAAAGTGAACTACAGCAGCAGCAAGCCGCAGATCGCATCGGTAACAGGGAAAGGCATCGTCAAAGGCCACAACAGCGGAGAAACAGAAATAACGGCAGCATTTACTTATCGCGGCATCCATTACACCGCTAAGTTTACGGTCACTGTTGATGCCTCGAACAAAGCAAAATAAGCCGGAGCTCCATTTTGTTAACGAGTCAATTAGGGCTGAGCATGAAACTAGGCGGATTGTAAACATATAACTGTCTAAAACAAATAAGCGGCTGTTCTTCTCGTGCGAGAAGAACAGCTTTTTTTATTGCACGGCAGCACTCAAACGTCGCATTCATCACGGATTGAAAGTATTTTCCATAAATTACAGATAGCCTTTTAAAAATGAAGTGTAGTATTCTTCTAGAGGCAGGAGGTGGATGTTGCCTATGCAATACCGTCTTAAGATGGCATTCATGATGGTTGCGCTGCTCTTTAGTCCGCTGCTCTTGGCAGAACATGCAGCGGCATCAAAGAAGACAGAGACGCGAACGATTTATGTGGAAGGGAATCCGATTCAGACGACAGTCATTATTCAAAACGGATATCAATTAGTTCCGGCAGCATTGTTTCGCCAAGCAGCAGGGGTGCAAGTGAGCTGGAACCGAACTTATCGATCAGCGGTGATCAGCAATGCTTGGCTGCGACTCGGATTGCCCGTTGGGAAAAATTATTCAGATTATGCTTATGTTCACAACGATGTTTGGGAAAGAGATTATCTTGAAACGACGACTGAATTAATGCATGACCGAGCTTATGTACCGCTGGCTTATGCTGCCGCCAAGCTCGGAATGGAGGCCGTTTACGACCATCATACGAAAATTACATATGTATCTGCCAAGGACAATTATGAACTGAATGCTGTGCCGGCATTTCATGCTGCTCGGGCGGCGCTTTCCGAAGAAGAGCTGCATTGGTTTTACCAAATTACTGAAGCAGAAGCAGGCGGCGAAAGCTATGAAGGAAAAGTTGCCGTAGCCGCATCGATTTTGAATCGCGTTGAAAGCCCGGAATGGCCTGATTCGATTAAAGAAACGATTTTTCAAATCACTTACGATGAGTCAGGAAAAGCTTACTATCAATATTCGCCTGTATTGGATCAACGGATCTACAGCGTGAAGCCGAGCGAAGAAACAAAAAAGGCAGTGCATGCAGCGTTAAACGGAGAAGATCCCAGCTTAGGGGCTGTCGTCTTTTATAATCCGGACAAGACGGATAACGAATGGGTACGCAGCAGACCCGAAACGGTGAGAATTGGAAATCATATATTCGCTAAATAAAATGTAACAAGGGCCGGCAATGCCGGCCCTTGTTACATTTTTGCACGATGCTGCCGGGGGATCTGCCCGGCAATTCAGCATCTGGACTGAACGATGAATTATTCTTCTTGCGGTCTGTCGGAATTGTCGAATGGTTTCGCCTGCTTTCCCTCGGCAAGTTTCTCATCATCGTCAGTATAGAACATCATTTGAATGACGCCGTTTTTCTCTTCGTTTGCTGTCAGAAGTTCTCCTCTTGCAACTTCGTCCAAATATTCCCCGATTTCTTTAAAAAAATCTTCTGCCTGATAGGAATCCCCAGTGTGCTTTTCTTTTTCTTCGCGTTGATTTTCCATGTTATGTTCCCTCCAATGCATTTGAGCATATGTTTGCCTGAGTCAGAGGGATTTATGCTTGATTAGTTGACATGCACCATCGCCTATTTTCAGCATAACATGATTTGAGAAAGGGGATGATGATGTGAAAACGATTGGACAGCAATCGACTGAACAATGGAAACAAATGTGCAAACAGTATCATCATTACATGGTGCAAGTTGCAAGCAGCGATGGAAGCGTGCATGAAGGCATATTGGACGGCTATGATCAAGATCGGCTTTATTTGCTCGTTCCGGCAGGTGATGACGATGCGGACATGCGCCAATATGGAGCTTACGGATACGGATGGGGTTATCCTTGGGGCTATCCGTTTTGGGGTTATCCATATTGGGGGTATCCTAGAAGGTTCAGGCGTTTTCGTCGGTTTGGTTTTCCATTTTTCGGTTTGAGAGGATTGTATTTCCCGTTTTTCTTCTGACATGCCGCATCGCATCGGGAAAGCCGGACATGTGCCGTTATTAGCAATGGCGCAAACGTGCAGCCGGCAGGTTATGTTTCATAAAATTTGGACGTTCGCTTAAACCAACGAAACAGATGCGTACAAATGACTTTCAAGATGGCATAGCCTGGAACCGCCAGCAAAATGCCGATGACGCCGAACAGTTTGCCGGACGTTAAAATGACGAAAATGATCGTGATCGGATGGACATGTAAATTTTTTCCCATCACTTGCGGGGAAATAAACTTTCCTTCCACGAGCTGCACGATTGTCCATACGGCAATCATTTTAATAAGCATGTATGGTGAAGTAACGAGAGCGATGATCAATGCGGGCGTAATCGCGATCGTTGGTCCGAGATACGGAACGACATTCGTTAAAGCCGCGATGGCAGCAAGCGTCAGCGAATAATCGAGTCCGATGATCTTATAACCGATGTAAAGCAATAAGCCGATGCAGCAACTGACGATGATTTGCCCTCGGACGTAAGAACTGATCTGATGGTTCATCTCTCCCAGCAGTTCCATGCTGTGTTTGCGCAGCTTAACCGGGAGAAAATCGACGATATAAGCAGGCAGTTTGCTGCCGTCTTTTAATAAGTAAAACAATATAAACGGCACGGTGACAATGGCAATCACCACTTCTGTCACTGCCCCGACGATCGCGCCTATGCTTGACACCGCATTGTTGATGAGCGATGCGATCCAAGCAGACAAGTTGTCAATGATGCTGTTCATGTCGAGGATGGCTGTTTCTTGCAGCTGAGCAGGGAACGGGTTCGTCACAACAGTGTTGAACACGTCTTGCAATTCTCCGACATATCTCGGAAAGTCTTCGGTAATGCCTTCGATTTGATTTTGAATTAATGGAACGATGGCAAAAATGACGAGCGTAAGAAGTCCGATGATCGCGATATAGAGGCCTAAGATGGAATATCCTCTTTTTACGCCTCTTTTCTCCAAATAATTGACGATCGGATTCAATAAATAATATGCGATGCCGGATAAAATAATAGGCAGCGCCACCGTGCGAATGATCACCAATAAAGGCGTAAATATGAATGAGATTTCCATAAATACTAAAATATTCAGCGCTGCCAGCAGCAATATGAGCAAGGTCAGCACAAACTTATTGTTCAAAAATACGCGGCTGAATCTTTCTCTCCACATGAAGCTCATCCTGTTCCTTTTAAAATCAAATTATGTAAAGAACCCATCATTTATTGTAAACAAATTCCGTTTAAAAGAAAAGCAATTTTCCGGTGCCTGTGATTATGCCGTTTTGCTCATTTTTTTTGCTTGACTCATATTGACCTATACGAAGCTTTCAATTCTAGCATATCGATATACTAGTTTTGAAAAAGGTGGTGCTGGTTATGGATAAACCGATTATAGGCATTCCTTCGGCAACGGTTCATCAAGCGAAAAGATGGGCGCAAAGCAGAAATGCAGCGAGTTTTTTTGTTGATTTGGCAGATCTGTATTGGAGTTTGGCTCCAAGTCACGGCATGGTCGATCCGGCAGTTGCGTATGCACAATCCGCGCATGAAACGGGATACGGACATTTCGGCGGCGTGATCGATGAAAGTTATTATAATCCATGCGGTTTAAAAGTTGCCGGCGGAGGAGACAATCATGACCCGAATGCTCATCAGCGTTTCCGCAATTGGGAGGAAGGCGTTGCTGCGCATTTGGATCATTTGGCGCTGTATGCAGGCGCTTCGGGCTATCCTCGCAGCGGTTCTCCGCATCCGAGACATTTCCCCTGGCTACGAGGAACGGCTCAAACGGTCTATTCGCTCGGCGGAAGATGGGCGCCCTCCAGCAAATATGGACAAATCATTGCCGAAAGACATTTGCTGCCAATGCAGTTGATGCAGCTGCCGCTTCCGTCGATCCAAGGGCCGGCTCAAGTAGAAATAAATGGTCAAACCGCTGCCGGGTATCTTATTGACGGCCGCGCCTACGCTCCCGTTCGTTTCATTGCAGAGCAGGCCGGGCTGACAGTCGAGTGGGACAATCGAACGAGGACAGCTCGCATCCGAAGTTAATCATTTCATCACTGGTCGGCTTTCTTCTATGCCAAATCGATTTGCGGCATCGCTTATGCAATCGGTTTTGGCAAGGAGCGAGCCGTTGTTTTTTGTTGTTCTAGACTTTGCATCCAAAGTTCAACCAGCTTGATGCCATTGATCAATTCCATGTTTAATCCTTCGGCGTATTGCCGAGCTGCGTCCGAAAAATCAGATGTCGTGACATAAAAGCTGCCTTTGGCATTCAATTTCATCATTTGCGAATGCAGCACAGCAATGCGCTCATAAGACACCGGATGCTGGTCACACCTGATTTGTCCGATGTAGAACCCGTCTTCGCGTTCATGTTCCAGCATTATATCGGAATCGTCTCCGGATGAGACGACATACGTTTTGCCTCCGTTTATGCGCCTCATGACATCAGCAACGAATTTTCCGAAATCTGCCGGCGTCTGCAGCGGAAAGGTGCTCGAGACATCTTCGTATTTGCTTTCAGAAGACTGCGCTTTTTCAGCTAATATTTGTTCGTTTCTTTGATTAAATCGGTAATAAAGTCCCATGGCTAACGTTTCCCGCATCGCTTTGTTGGCATGAATGTGATCATAGACCATTTGCCGAAACTGCTCCGCTTGTTTTTTTATTTTCAACAAATAAGACAGCACGAAACCGAGGATCGCCATGAAGATGATTGTTTCTATCAAATGTGACTCCTCCTTCATTTAATGTATGCCGCTCTATGAAAATCATGTGAAAATCAATATAAGTCCGCTGATTATTACCCAGTATGGACAAAAAAGGCACATTGCAGACGCTGGATTGAGCCGGAAAATAGAAAGATAAGACGATATGAAAGAAAGCGGGGTTTTTCGCGCGTCAATAATACCAGATGAAATTGATTTTTGATGCAAGCTTGTGGCATCATTAAGGATGAGCTGATTTCATATATTATAGAGCCTGTGCAATTCAGACTCGAAAGGAGCAAAGCTATGATGCATCATATCCTTTTACTTGGCGCGGGGTCGATGGGCAAGACGCATGCGAATGCTTACAGCCAAATGAAAGAGGCGAAAGTAGTCGGCATCGTCGACATCCGGCCTGAACAAGCATCCAAGGCAGCAGAACTGTTAGGATGCCCTGTATTTACTACATATGAAGAGGCGAAAGAGCAATTAGATCAAATTGATGTCGTTGACATTTGCTTGCCGACACCTTTGCACAGCGAATATATACGGAAAGCAGCAGACGACGGAAAACATGTCATTTGCGAGAAACCGCTGGCAAGGAATGCAAAGCAAGCAAGGGAAGCGATCGATTATTGCAATGCGAAAGGAGTTCAATTGTACGTCGGCCATGTCGTGCGCTTTTTCCCGGAGTATGAATTGGCGAAACAAAGAATCGAAAGCGGAGTCATCGGAAAGCCGGCCGTTGCTCATCTTAGCCGATGCGGATATTTTCCGACTGGTGCGGACGGATGGTACGCAGATTATGAGAAAAGCGGCGGAACCCCGCTTGATTTAATGATTCATGATTTTGACTTTTTGCGTTATGTGTTTGGAGAAGTGGAAAGCGTATATGCCAAAGGCACTTACAATAAAGGCATTCCAAACAGAGACTATACATGGGCCACATTGCGGTTCAAAAACTGCGTGATTGCGCATGTTGAGGGCAGCTGGTCGCATGAACGCTTTACGACAAAATTTGAATTTGCCGGCGACAAAGGCATTATCGATTATGACAGTTCGAAAGAAACCGCTCTTGTTTTGGAGCGAAAAGCTGCAGAAACAGGCAAGCGCGGCGTTGCCGTTCCAAGCAGCCCGATGAGGCATTCTCCATATTTCAAGGAATTGAAGCATTTTCTCGAATGCATCGAACAAGGCAAGAAGCCGATCGTTACGGCTGAAGACGCGTTGGAAGCTGTGCGCATTGCTGAATGCGTCATCGAATCGATCACTTCTGGGAAACGAATAGAGCTGTAATCATCATCGGCTGAAAATCAGGAATCCTATGGGCGAAAGGAAGGATACAATGAAAGTAGGAATGATTAGTTTCGCGCACGGCCATGCACACAGTTATGCTCGTGCATTGAAAGCATTGGATGGCGTTATCTTAGCCGGCATTGCGGATCCCGATCCTGAGCGGGGGCAAAAATGCGCCCAAATGTACGATACAACCTATTATGCCGATATACATGATCTTCTGGCAACCGATATAGAGGCAGTCGTCATCGCTTCGGAAAACGCATTGCACCATGAACATGTCATTGCAGCCGCTCAGGCCGGCAAGCATATTTTGTGTGAGAAGCCGCTGGCCGTAAATTCTGCGCTCGCGCAAGAGATGATCGATGTTTGCGCAGATCATGGCGTCATCTTGCAAACCGCGTTTCCAGTGCGCTTCAACAGTCCGGTTGCTGAGGCGAAACAGATTGTTGCGTCCGGCAAGCTGGGCGACATCATCGGCATTAAAGGGACGAACCGAGGCACGAATCCCGGCGGCTGGTTCGTGAAGAAAGAGTTGTCGGGCGGAGGCGCTGTGATTGACCATACCGTTCACGTGGTCGATCTGATGAGATGGTTTACCGGTGCTGAAGTGACTGAAGTATATGCCGAGATTGGGCACGATATGATCAACAACTATGGCATTGACGATTGCGGCATCATTACGATGCAGTTTGACAACGGCATGTTCGCAACTTTAGACTGCAGCTGGTCGCGCAATCCGAGCTTCCCGACTTGGGGAGACGTAACGATGGAGATTATCGGAACAGAAGGCACGCTCAGCGTGAATGCCTTCGGTCAGAAAGTGAACGTCTACAATGAAGATCATGGAGCGAAATGGCACGCATGGGGCGACAATATGGATTTAGGTCTGATTGAAGACTTCATAGATGCGGTTCGTCATAAGCGCGAACCTTCCATCACTGGTTTGGACGGCATGCGCGCAGTTGAAGTCGCTGAAGCTGCTTACCGCTCTGCACAACAAAAAGCGCCAGTAAAATTAAGATAAGATCGAGAAACCGGAACGCCTGATTCAAAGGTTGGTTCCGGTTTTTTTGTTGATGCGTCAGAAAGCAATATATTTGAAATTTTGTTCAAAAATATGAAATCTGATTTCATTTTTTTCAGGAGTTTTGAGGAGAAGATGCTTATATTAGAAATTGTTTTCCTGAAAACTTGCATCTTGCTTCAAAATGATTGAATCTGGTTTCAAAAATAGCCTCTTATCATGTAAAAACTTGCGTCTTTTTGAACTTCATTTCTGAATGATTGATCAAAAGTTCAAAATGAGCTGTCATCCGCCTATTCTTTAGGATCGGTGCTGCTTAGACCATTTCCAGTGAACTGCGGGTTTCGCTGAACCATGATGGTGCTTGCGTTCATTCAATTCATGCAGCAAGCAGGCGGCATATTCTTTTGATCGACCGACCGATATATCAAAAATGTATCTAATGATCAGCGGATTAGCTGATCTTTTTATATGTAAATTGAATAAATATAAATGAAAGGAACGTGTGAAGGGCAGGTGGGGGTTATGTCTGAATCGATCATTTATTTGGCGCTGGGCGATTCATTAACCGCGGGCTACGGCGCGCCTCCCGGAAGGGGGTTCGTTGATGTTTATCGCATGCTGGCAGAACAGCGTTTGCAGAAGCCGGTGACCGTTCTGAATAAAGGAGTGAACGGGGCCAGGACGAATCAAGTGCTGCAACAGTTAAGAAGCAAAAAAACGCTGAAGAATGACGTTCGAAAAGCATCGCTGATCACCATTACCGCTGGAGGAAATGATATGCTTGATGCTGCAAGAACATTTTTGGCACAAAAAGATACCAAAAATATTTTGCGCACGATTCGGTCATGCAAGCGCACATACCAAGAGATGCTGCAATTCATTTTCCGCTGCAAAAAAGGCCATGCACAAGCTTATCAAATTACAATTGCAAATTAATACAATCCGTTTCCGAAATTTAAGGAGGCTGTTTTCGGCGTGACGATGTTTAATCGCATGCTTAATAGTTTATCTGACAAAACCGTCTGCATCGCGGATGTGTATCAGAAATTTATCGGAAATGAATTGCAATACATTTCAGAAGATTTCGTTCATCCGAATGACATCGGATATAAAGCGATGGCCGAAGCAATGGCTGCATGCGGAATGAAGATCTGAATGCCGGGTGCTGATTCGACGCCGTAAGGCGTTTTTTTATTTGTATCATGGCATGTTGGGCAAACCCGAATACATAACTATGTACTAATAGATGGATAAGAGTGAAAAGAGAGGAGGATGCAAGTGGAAATTATCGTCTGTGTCAAACAAACATTTGATTCAGAAGAAAAAATTGTCATGAAAGACGGCAGCATCGCCGAAGACGATGTCAAATATGTGATGAATCCTTACGACGAATATGCGGTGGAAGAAGCGATCCGGCAAAAAGAGCAGCATGGCGGAAATGTCACCGTGATCACTGTCGGGCCTGATCGAACAGAAAGCGTGCTGCGCACGGCGCTGGCGATGGGAGCGGATCAAGCGGTGCGCATTTGGGATGAGCAATTGGCGGACGCCGATGAATATGTGCTTTCCCAAGTGTTGGCTGCGGCCATAAGAAGAAATCATTTTGATTTAATACTGGCTGGTTATATGGCGATTGACAGCGGGGCCGGACAGGGCGGGCCAAGATTAGCAGAGGAGCTGGATATTGCGCATGCAGCAGCAGCCGTGAAGCTGAGCATACAAGGACGTCAAGCGGTGGTCGAACGCGACGCGGAAGGGGATGTGGAAGTGATCGAAGCGGCACTGCCGCTGCTTGTAACTGCCCAGCAAGGATTAAATGAGCCGCGCTACCCGTCGTTGCCGGGGATTATGAAAGCAAAACGAAAACCGATCGAACGGTTGAATTGTTCAGATCTCGGTATAAAACCGGATCAGCTTGCCAATCGCACCGTCGTTGTGGAGCAGATGCTTCCTCCTGCGCGCAAAGCCGGACAGATGCTGAGCGGAACCGTTGCAGAGATGGCCGGTGAATTAATCTCCAAGCTGAAAAGCGAAGACAAGGTGATTTGACTGAGAAGCATTTATTCTATTCGTTCATTCAGGTCATTAACAAGGAGGGATAAAGATGAAGCGCCGCATGTTAGTGTTCGCTGAACATAAGGAAGGCCGGTTGAGATCGGCATCGCTCGAAGCGTTGAGCTTGGCTGTCAAGTTAAGCAGCGGTGCGGAAGTATCCGTTGTCATCGCAGGAGAATGGGACGATCGCCTCAAGAGCGAATGCTGTGCGGAATTGTCCAGTTACGGAGCCGACCGCATTTATATTGCCGATGATCCTAAGCTGCGCTGGTATGCGCCGGACAGTTGGATGCGCGTCATGCGCAAAGCACATGAGCTGTCACAAGCAGAGGCGGTGATCTTTGCGCATACAGCGATTGGAAAAGATCTCGCACCTCGATTCGCTGCCCGCATCGGAGCAGGCTTGATCAGTGATTGCACGAAAGTAGAATCAGAAAACGGCGAATGGCTGTTTACTCGTCCGATCTATGCGGGCAAAGCGCTGCAAACGAAAAAAGTGGTGCAGGGACCGGCCATTTTTACGATTCGCCCCAACAATTTTGAAATCATAAAACCAGCTGAAACGAAGCAAGCAGATATCGTGGAAATGAACGTGGAATTCAGCAGCCTGCGGACGATTGTCAAGGAGAGATTGGCTAAAAATGCAGACGGCGTCGATTTAACTGAAGCGAAGGTGATCGTAGCTGGAGGAAGGGGCGTGAAAAGCGCAGACGGATTCAAACCGCTGCAACAATTGGCTGAAGTGCTCGGCGGAGCCGTCGGTGCATCCCGCGGAGCGTGTGATGCAGGCTATTGCGATTATGCATTGCAAATTGGCCAAACCGGAAAAGTCGTGACGCCGGATCTTTATATTGCGTGCGGAATATCGGGTGCGATCCAGCATTTGGCGGGAATGTCTGCTTCGAAAGTCATCGTCGCCATTAATAAAGATCCGCAAGCGCCGATTTTTCAAGTTGCGGATTACGGCATCGTCGGAGACTTGTTTGAAGTTGTGCCTGAATTGATCAAACAGATACGCAATCTTACGGCTGAATAAATGCTGCGAGAAGACGGGCTTCTAGAGCAAACCGGCTTATTCAAACCGGATGACATCAAGTGAAGGAGCGTTGAGTCATGAGCAGACCTTGGTATGACGCTTATCCGAAAGAAGTCTCGCACAGTTTGGAATATGAACAGTTAAGACTGACAGATTTTCTCGTCCGCACGGCAAGCAAGTTTCCGGATTATGAAGCAATCGAATTTATAGGAAAACGAATCAGCTATCGCCAATTGCTGGATGCTTCTTATCGATTTGCCAACGCGGTGATCGGCCTCGGAATTAAACCAGGGGATCGCATTTCGCTGATGCTTCCGAATTGTCCGCAATATGTCATCGCTTATTACGGCGCACTGTTTGCCGGAGCAGTCATAGTGCAGACGAGTCCGCTGTATTCCGAGCAAGAGCTGCGGCATCAACTCAAGGACAGCGAAGCTTCTCTGATCGTTTGTTTGGATTTAGTTTATCCGAAAGTAAAAGCGGTGCTGGAAGATACGGACATTGCGAACGTGATCGTGACGGGCATTCAAGACGAGCTGCCGTTTCCTTTGAACAAATTGTATCCGTTTGTGCAGCGGCGCAAAGGTGCATTTGTCGATATCCATGAAAGCGAACCGGTGATCCGATGGCCCAGGCTGCTGAAACATGCATCTGATCAACCGGCACAGCCCGAGCAAGAACATAACAGCGGCAGTGTTGCCGTGCTTCAATATACAGGCGGAACGACAGGGATGCCGAAAGGCGTGATGCTTACACATGCGAATATAGCGGCGAATGTCAAGCAATGCCAGGCTTGGATGTATCATGCGCAAGAAGGCAAAGAAACGATTTTGACGGCTGTTCCGCTGTTTCACGTTTACGGCATGACCGTGGCGATGAATTACGGCGTCAGCATCGGCGCCAGGCTCGTGCTCGTGCCGAAATTCGATACCGGACAGCTGTTAAAAACGATTCATAAGCAGCGGCCGACGCTGTTTCCCGGAGCTCCGACGATGTATATTGCGCTGTTGAACCATCCGAAGCTGAAAAAATATGATTTGTCTTCCATTACGTCATGCATCAGCGGTTCAGCTCCGCTGCCACAGGAAGTGCAAGACCGTTTTGAACAAGTGACCGGAGGGAAAATCGTCGAGGGGTACGGGTTATCGGAATGTTCCCCGGTAACGCATGTCAACCCGATCTGGGGAAAAAGGAAAATCGGCAGCATCGGGCTTCCTTGGCCGGATACGGATTGCCGCATCGTTGATGATGAAGGAAATGAACTGCCGCAGGGCGAAGCGGGAGAATTGTGCATTAAAGGGCCGCAAGTGATGAAAGGGTATTGGAAACAACCGGAAGAAACAGAGGCTGCCATGCTTGACGGGTGGGTTCGCACGGGCGATATCGCTTATATGGATGAAGAAGGGTATTTTTACATCGTTGATCGGAAGAAAGACGTGATCATTGCCGGCGGCTTTAAAATTTATCCGCGCGAAGTGGAAGAAGTGTTGTACGAACATCCGGACATCGTAGAGGCAGCAGTGATCGGGGTGCCGGATGAATACAGAGGGGAAACAGTGAAAGCGTTCATCGTCACGAAAAGCGGCGAGTGCATCGAAGAAGAAGAACTGGATCGATTTTGCCGGGAAAGGCTGGCTCCGTACAAAGTTCCCCGACTATACGAATTTCGACCCGAGCTTCCGAAAACGTTTGTCGGAAAAATTTTGCGTCGCATGCTTGCAGAAGAAGAGAAGGGCAAGGAAGCTTGATTTTTGCAAGTCAGATTAATATTGAGGTGTTTGCCGAAGCGGAGAGTCACGTTATTGTCAGGAAATCGTTCGCCCGCATGTCAAAATCGCAGTTGGAAGCGGAGAGGAATGAGGAATAACAGACAAGCCGAGCGAGTACGCATGAATGAAAGCGCGCTTCTCAATAAAGGAGGGATGATTGCAAGTGAAAACAATGCAAAAGGCTGCCGTGCTCGGAGCGGGCGTGATGGGAGCGAGCATCGCGGCGCATTTGGCGAATGCGGGGATGGAAGTGCTGCTTTTGGATTTGCCGGCCAAAGAAGCAGGTGATGCAGGCAGCAAAAATGAACGGGCTGCGAAGGCGTTGGAAAGGCTGGCGAAGATGAAGCCGAGTCCATTGTTCGCGCCGGATCTGTTGGAACGGATTGAGCCGGGCAATTTTGAAGATGATATGCCGCGGTTGAACGAAGCGGATTGGATCATCGAAGCGGTTGTTGAGAATTTGGAAGCTAAATCGCGGCTGCTCGAACAAGTGGAGCGTCATTGGCGTCCCGGCACGATCGTAAGCACGAATACATCCGGGCTTTCGGTCAATCGCATGATCGATGGCCGATCGGAAGCATTTCAACGCCATTTTCTCGGCACGCATTTTTTTAATCCTCCTCGGTACATGAAATTGTTGGAACTTATTCCTGCCTCAGCTGCAGATCCCGAACTTGTGAACTTTTTGATTGATTTTTGCGAAAACAAATTAGGAAAAGGAGTCGTTATCGCCAAAGATACGCCGAATTTCATCGCGAATCGCATCGGAACGTACAGTTTGCTCGTCGTTTTTCATGAAATGAACGCACTAGGTTTGTCGGTCAGCGAAGTTGATGAACTGACCGGGGCATTGATCGGCAGGCCGAAGAGCGCAACTTTTCGGACGCTTGATCTCGTCGGCCTTGATACGTTTCTCCATGTTGCGGAAAACGTGCGAGCGCAGACAAAGCACGAAGAAGAGCGCAGCATGTTTACGGTTCCGGATGTGATGAAAGAACTTGTCGCGCTGGGCCGGTTAGGAGAGAAGTCCGGCAAAGGTTTTTATGAAGCGCGGGTGAAGCCGACCGGGGAAAAGGAAATTTTGCAGCTGGATTTGAAATCGATGCAATACGTTGCCCGCAATC
>CALKAN010000039.1 GCA_937983035.1 uncultured Paenibacillaceae bacterium
ACGTAGAAGTCGTAGTCTCTGTCTCCAGGAATGTCGTTTTTGTAGTTCTCGCCATACTGATCTTTAATCAAGAATTCAAACTTCTCTTCAGCACCAATTACTGCAGCAGCTGGCGGTTCAGCTTTCCACTCTAACTTGTCAGCTTCTCTTTGCGGATTGATATTAATGTTTATAGTTTTCTCAGTATCATAGCGTCTGTCAATAGAAACCATGATCTGAGCTTGACCTCTTCCGCTTACTTCTTCAATATGAATCTTACCGCGATCGTTACCGTCTCGCTTAATTGGGTTTCTAGCTAAGTGCAGTCCACCCCAAGCGCGAATATCAAATTCATCAGCATTTTCAACAATTTCAGCAGCTGTTAACTCATCACCATTCACGTCAAAAGCTTTGAACGGAATATATTTGTCAGTGTCGCCATCTGCCAAAATGCCGTCATATCTCGGAATTTCAACGCTTGCCGGTACACGAAGTGCTTTAACTTCAACGACTTTGGTTACAGAACCGCCGTAAGAATATGCAGTTACAGTAACTTCGCCAGTTAATTTTTCTTCAGCTGTCAATTGAAGGTCTACGTTGCCATCATTGTCACCGTCAACAAATGGCGTTCTGTCGCCGTCGTCACTTCCGTCACCAACGTGAAGATCTCTGTCGCTTGTGAAAACAGAAACTTCATTCACGCCGTCTTCCAGACCATTCAATACATCAGCGCTGTTAATTCTTACACCGTATTGGTCATACGCAGCCACTTCCAAGAAAGCAGTTTTGCCAGCGCGGATATATTCGATTTCTTCACCATCAGCATTGATCAAGTTGCCGAACTCTACTTTGGAGATAATCGGACGATCACCGATAGTGAATGTTTTGTCAGCTGCTACGCCGCTAGCTTCGTGAAGGATGCGGATATACAGTCCTTGTCCGCGTTGCAGCAAGTTATCCGGTCTTCTGGAATCGTCTCTTGGATCCGGGATATAAGTGTCAATTGTGAAAGACTGTTCGTCAGAAGACTGTCTTACGCTGTTTTCAACATCTCTGTCAGATACATAGATGCGGAAATCATTACCGTCTAAGTTAGCTTTTTGACCATATTGGTTCAAAGCTTCAAACTCAATTGTAATTTCTCTGGCTTGCGGCAGAGTATCAGATGGAGTCAAGAACTGAATTTCAGCCACACGCTCTTCAGTAGCTCGGAACTCTGCTTTTGCATTGTCTTCATCCAAATCAGCAACATCAGAAAGAGTTACCGTATAAGTACCGTTTCTGAAATCACGATCTAAAGTGATCACAGCAGTTTTTCCGTCATTGCTCCACTTTACATCAGTGACTTTTTCATTTACGGAACCCATTGCAACAGTAAACTTAGCATCTTCTTGCTGATCTTTAGTCAAAGCTTTCGTCAGCTCAACCGTAACTTCGTTAAAGTTAGAAGGTTGTGCAGAAGCGATGCCTACAACATCCGGTACATTAAAATCTGCATAAGCTTGGTATGCAGCGTATGTCAATGCGCCGCGGTTAGCACTTTGCGTGTAGTCGTTAAGTGCAGGCAAGATGTTGTTGTTTACAGCAAATGCAACATATTGCTCAGCCCATGGAGCAACTTGAGCATTAACTGTAGCGTCAGCGTCGATTTCGAAGCCAAGCAGGTTCTCATAAGCAAGAGCGAGCATTACAGCCAATTCTTGATGAGTAACCAGACCGCTCGGATCGAATGTGCCGTCTCCGCGACCGTTGATGAATCCAGCTTCAACAGCAGCTTCAACAGCGTCATATGCCCAGTGATTTGTACCTACATCGCTGAAAGTAGGATTCGCTGGTGCATGATCCAGATCAAGTTCAAATACAAGTGCGATAATTCTAGCTGCTTGTGCACGAGTCATGTTCTCATCCAGAGCAGCGTCACCGTCAGCGTCAACACCGGCAAAAATTCCGGCATCCTCTAATGCCTGGTATTTCTCTTCAATTGTTAATTCTTTTTCGCTGTCGGCTGCAAGAGCAATCGGAGCGAACACGGAGAATACCATTGCGAAGGCAAGTAAAAGTGAAAAACTTTTCTTCATAACCTTTCTTTCTCCTCCTCGAAAATGTTCCATTGGATAGTTTGATTTAGAATTTGAGCTCATTTCCCTCATTGACGAGTCCACCTCCTTCCCAGAGTTTGAGCAGAAATTGCTATATGCTTTAAACTCTGCAACTATGTAGCTGCAGAAACTTGTAATCTAGTTTCTTTATTCTATCAGATAGTCGTCAGCCACTTCAACATTATAACTGTTTCAGCAGCAAACGTAAAGAGAAATTTCTGTGAATTAGTGCTTATTTCTTAGAAGTCTCTCAATGCCGTCGCCTCTACACCTATTTAAACGCATGAGTTTCAAAAAAGTTGCGCTGTTTCTTAAAAATCTTTTTTTTATTCAAATCTTAGACGCGACTTAGGCAATAAATTTACATTTAACAGTAGTAATAGGATTATTAATCCTAAATCATCATTTCTTTTACATCCAAAGTATACATCTCTTTAATACCGGTGTCTATGGTAAATCTATTTCCAATTTTTCCGGCATGTCTTGCATATCAAAGATCATTAAACATTGAGTTTCAACGATCCAAGTATTCTTTCGCAACCATTCGGCTGATCAGCGCCGCCCCTTCGGGATTCACGTGGTTCGTGTCGCGGAAATGCTCGTCAATCGTCATGCCTTCATTTGACATGATGACAAACTCTGCTCCATGCTCATCTGCGACAGTTTGGATCATCTGACGGATCGCCAGCTGCTCTTCCTTAAACATCGTCGATACCGCTTCTTCAAAATATGCGGAACGAGGAAGCTGCAATATGACCGTATCCACGCCGTCTTCAGCCAGCTCGCGAATTAACTTTCGAAAAGCGTCCGTCCGCACCCCTTCCAGCTTAAAATTCCGAAACCACCGCTCTGCTGTTTCTTCAGCATGCTCCAGCGTTCGATCCGAGGAAGGTGACCAACGAACCGCCGGCAAGCCTCTTCCTTCGTGAACAGGCACCTCATCGCGCAGTTCATCTTTCCGATATTTATCAATCATCATCGTCCATACCGTGCGCATATCGTACGATTTCAGCGCCCACCCGAGCAAGAGTTCTCCATAATTATCCGTGCCGATCACTTGGAGACGATCGCGCAAATTGGCATAGTATTTAAACAATATATAATTTGCCGGGTCTTCGTTGTTAAATTGATGCTCATTTACAACGACAATCGCTTTATCTATATTCGGCAGCCGATCTTTATACGACAAATATGTTTTATAAATGTCAAAAGCAGAACCGCCGCTGATGCTGAAATTAAACAATTCCTCCAGATCATAACGAGCGCTGTGCTCAGCCATCAGCTCCGGGACAAGTGCGTCCATGCTCTGCGAGTCGCCTAAGACAATGGCTTTGATTTTGCTTGCATCAACTTCTTGAAAAGTCGCTTCCAATTCGGCCAATTGACCAATAAAGCCAGGCGAATAACCGTAAAACATGACGTTGCGGAATACAAACGCCTCCGCCAAGATCACGATCGCCAGCAAGCCGATCAAGCCCCAGCCGAAATATTTGTTCTGTTTCTTCTTATTATCGGTATGATCCAGCGTAAAATGAATAGCGCCGACCCGGTCAGAATTGGAAGTAGATGAACGCATTAGTTTCTCCCTTCAGAAAATAAAAGATGGTCATTACGATCATAAAATAAAACGCGCTTCGCAGCGGAAAAGGCACCCAATGCCACAGTTTGGAGGCCGTGCTTGCATAATTTCGCACGCCGTGCTCGAGCAAATGCAGCAAAAACAAAAGAACAACCCAAAGCATCTCAGGACGCGCATACAGCGTCGACCAATCTGCTGCCGCAAACATCTGTTTTGTCATATAGACGGCTTGACTTAAGCTCTCTGCTCGGAAAAATACCCAAGTCCAGCTGATAATGTGGAAAAAGACAAAAACAGCCAGCACGCGATACAAGACGTGCTCCCTCACTCGTTGAATCCAGTTGATGCGATTTAAATGCAGCGTCCATTTATAGACGATCGAAAGCATGCCGTGCAATGCGCCCCAAAAGACAAACGTCCACATGGCGCCATGCCACAAGCCGGAAATTAGCATCGCTGCCATAAGATTAAAATGAACCCGAATCGGTCTGCGCCGGTTGCCTCCTAAGCTGATGTAAATGTAGTCACGGATCCAACGCGACAAGGATATATGCCACCGAGTCCAAAATTCGCTCGGATTTGTGCTGATATAAGGAGAGTTAAAATTTAAAACGAGCCGCAAACCGAGCATGTGTCCAAGTCCTAATGCCATGTCGCTGTATGCAGAGAAATCAAAATAAATCTGAAAACCGAACAAAAATGCCGCAATCCAGGCATCTGTTCCGCTCATCTCCATGCCTTGCGCAAATAACGGATCAACCGCTTCCGCCAAACGATCGGCAAAGATGATTTTTTTTACTAAACCCCACAACACAAGCATCATGCCATATTTTATTTCTTGCCAGCGAACGATTTTGCGCTTGATTTCATCCAATTGGGGCATCAGCTCATTGCCCCGCATAATCGGCCCGGCGATAAGCGGCGGAAACAAGGCGATGTAGACCCAGAAACGCACAAACGACGATGCGGGCTCGATCACTCCTCTGCGCACATCAATTAAATAAGATATAAACTGAAACGTATAAAAAGAAATGCCGATCGGGAGCACAATAGACGCTTCCAGCGAATCACGATGCAGCCATTCCCAGCCGCTGAGGCGCTGGATCGTGTCCAAAATGAAAATCGTATATTTAAAAAACAGCAAATTGCCTGCGTTTACAGCAATGCCGATCCAAAACGCCCATTTCAGCCGTTCATGCCTCATGCATTGAATCACAATATACGTGATCGTCGTTACCGCAAAAAACAATATCAGCGGTCCGATTCCTGCTGCAGCATAGAAAAGCACGTTCGCTGCTGCGAGCAGCCAAATTCTCGCTCGCTTGAACAGCAAATAAGGGATCAATAACGCTAGGAAGAAAATGAAAAAATTCGCTGTATGAAACGCCATATCCCAAGCCCCTGTCTCCATCGATATTATTGCACATATCGGCTGCTTTCATCGCTGAAAGCAAACTCCATTACTTGGTGAGCAGCCGGCTGCTCATCGCGGTGTTCATTTCCATAGTGTTTCCGAATCATCTGCCATATAAGATGAGAAAAAGCTCCCCCGCCTTTTCGGACATGGGGAGCCTGAGATCGCATCTGGCTCGAATTTTCCATTCAATGCGAGCCATCCGCCGCAACGAGCAAGAGATCAATTCGATCACAATTCTTTGAGCTTGACTTGCAAACGGCGAAGCAATCCTAAGATAGGCTGCTTGCTCTTGCTGATTAATCCGATCGCCTCTGCACCGATTTCCAATGCGACGACCACAATCGCCGTAACAATAATCGTCAGCCACAATTCGCTTTGTGAAAGCACAATGGCGCAAACGCCGAAAATGCAAGAAATGCCGTATATGACCAGCACCGTATTGCGGTGGCTCAATCCAAGCTCCTGCAAACGGTGATGCAAATGATTTTTATCCGCTGAAGAAATCGGCTTTTTGTTTACAATGCGGCGTATGATCGCAAACACGGTATCAGAAATCGGCACGCCCAAGATCATAATCGGCACGATGAAAGAAGCCAGCGTAGCTGTTTTAAAGCCGAGAATGGACAAAACGGCCAAACTGAAGCCTAAGAACAGCGCACCGGAATCTCCCATGAAAATTTTCGCGGGGTGGAAATTGAAAAAGAGAAAACCGATCACGCTTCCGAGCAATGCCGCACAGAGCAAGATGACCATGACATTGCCCATCATAAACGCCAACACCATCGTTGTGGCAATAGCAATGCCAGACACCCCGGCAGCTAATCCATCCAAACCGTCAATCAAGTTGATCGCATTTGTCACCCCGACAATCCAAAGGATCGTCAAGATGATGCTCAGCCATTCCATGTCATACATGGCAAACACGCTTCCGAACGGCAAGTTGACAAATTCAACCTGCAGGCCGAAGCCAATGACGACGATCGCCGCCGCTGCCAATTGTCCGAGCAGTTTTATTTTCGCTGACAATTCAAAGCGGTCATCCAAAGCTCCGATCAACACGATGACGGAACCGCCGACCAAGATGCCCCATGCCGCGTTCTTATCATATTCCTGCAACAGAGGAAACATAATAAAGAACGTGCCCATGAAAGCGAGATATATCGCTAAGCCTCCAAGCCGCGGCATAATCTTGGTGTGCACCTTGCGATGGTTTGGGACATCCACTGCACCGATGCGCACGGCAAACTTCTTCACAAGGGGCGTCAACATATACACCATGACTAAAGCGGCAATGAATGCTAGTAAATACAAATAAATCATGATTTCTCCACCTTTTCCCACACTCTTGTCATCCGATGTTCCTATCCGTTTTGCTTATTTCTGTCTTGATGTTCTTTCTGGTTTTCACGCATGATTTGATCGCGCTCGCGATAAACTTTCCACATGAACTTAGGCAATGCGAGCATTCGCTTATATCTGCTCGGCTCTTTCATCAACCGATAAAACCATTCCATGCCGGTCTTTTGAAACAACACCGGGGCACGCTTGACTTTCCCGGCCATCACGTCAAAACTGCCTCCGACTCCCATCATGACGGGGACGTCTAACTGCTTCTTATAGCGGCCAATCCAAGGTTCTTGCGTATCCAAGCCTCTGGCGACAAACAATATATCCGGATTGCTCTCGCGAATCTCCTGCACGCGTTGCTTGTCCTCTTCCTCTCCAAAAAACCCGTGATGATAACCGGCAATCTGAACGCCGGGATACCGCCGATTGACTTGGCGCACCACTTCCTCAACGACATCTTCAATTAACTGTTGGTCTTCTTCCGATAACGA
>CALKAN010000040.1 GCA_937983035.1 uncultured Paenibacillaceae bacterium
ATTGCCGGGAATATGATAGAAACGCGCGAAATTGTCAATAAACTTGCGGAAACCGTCTGTGTTAATCAAAATTTCATTTTTTTCAGGATCGTAGTACGAAAGGCCAAGCTGATTCGTGTTGTACATGAACGGATAGCGCGTTGCAAATCCATAGTACTGTCTGCCGTCTTCCGTTCTCGTCATGCGCTGAGCAATTTCATACGTTTCATCCCATGTCATGCCGTCTTTTGGATAAGGTTCAGCAAAGCGGTCAAACAAATCGCGGTTATAGAACAATACAGCCGTCGTTGTTGCCATCGGCAATCCGTAAATCGCGCCATTGCCTAATTTTTGCTGAAACTCAATCGTCGTTGGATCAAAACGGCTTAAATCGATGTCGAATTTTTTAATTAAATCCGTAATGTCATGCAAAATTTCCGTTTGTTTCAGTTCAGCGTATGAATAAATCGAGTTAATCACGATATCGATATTCGGTTCCACGATCAGCACTTCGCCTGGACGCGTGCCGCTGCCCGTTGCAACGAAGCGGATCTCAACATGCGGAAATTTTTCTTGAACCGCTTGGCCTACAGGGCTGTTTAGAAATTGTTCCAAATTCGCGTTGGAATTGGAAGCATTGTAAAACGTTACGACTGCCGGTTCCGGCGCTTGAGATGATTGATTGGAATTGTTGTCAGATTTTTGCTGATTGCTTCCTTGATTGTTTTTGTTTTCCGTGTTCGCGCTTTCATTTGCACCCGTGTTCGGAGCATTTGCACTTTCATCGGCTCCGCCTCCGCCGCAAGCAGACAACAAAAGCATTGCAGCCATCATAATTGCTGCTATTAGAAACCATTTTTTCCTCATAAAACTACTAACCTCCCTTTTTGTGTAAACCATATGGTTTTTTTCTATATTTAGTGTAAGCGCATTTAAAAAATAAAACTAACCATTTTTTAAGTTGTCTTTTACTTTTTTTATGATCTTTTTCCTATGAGTTTATCTTTCAGCCCCAACCATGAACCGTGTTGAATCAGCGCTGCCGACATCGAGAAGAAAAAAAAGACCCGGCTCACGCACAGCCAGATCTGGAATCTGCTTGAAAAGATTCACTTTCATCAACCGCCCGCCGTCTCCCATGATTTAAGAGTGCACGAATTTATGCTCATTCTCCACGCTGTTTTTCCGAAAATCAGTAGGAGTAACGCCGGTGATTTGCTTGAACACCCGATTAAAATGCGATAGATGATTGTAACCGACGAGCATGCTGATTTCAGTAATGTTAAAATTCGTATTCTTCAGCAAATCCATCGCATTGCGGATCCTCACTTCATTCAAATATTTGATAAATGGTTTGTTTAAAGTGTTTTTGAACAAATTGCTGAAATACGTGGGCGCCATTCCGGACAAGCGGGCCATGTCTTCCAATTTGATCGGCTCTTGATAATTTTCTTTAATATATTCAATCGCTTCATACAGATCTTTCCTCGGATTTACCGTCAGATTATATGGGTTATTTTTTCGTTCCAATTCGCGGCCGACCGTAATGAGCAGTTTGAGCAAGTCCGCTTTTACCGAGAACTGGTAACCTAATTCCTTCCGTTCCAATTCACGGGTCATCTTATCAATCAAATCTTCCACTTCCGCTTGCATCGCCGAAGACAAGTTCACTTCCGGAAGCTGATTGTCTTTCAAGCTGATAAAAGGCTTGATATAGGCATAATCGATCGTTTTATCCAATTCATCGTAATCGCGCATCTGCTCATTTACGAAAAACGGCATAAAGTCAATTAAAACGATTTCAGTAATTTCATTATTAATAGACGTCATTTCATGTTCCAAAAACGGCGGGATGGCAAAGAAGTCCCCTTTCACTAAGATGGAAGAACGGCCTCCCACGACATGCCTGCATCTTCCCTTCCTGATGTAACAAAGCTGCAAGTACTCATGAGAATGCAATCGATGATTATAGCTTCTTTTGTGAGTGAGAATCTTAAAAGGGAAGTCCAAGCTCATCGTCTCATTGTACTGATAGCACCGGATCTGTTTCAACACAATCTCCCCCATGTCGGTAATAAAATATGATTCAAGGAGAACATGAAATGGACGGCGGTGACGGCGATGACAGCGTTTTAGCATTTTATAAGTCATATTATAACATAAGCAGAGGCAATAGGAAGCCTCTGCTTATGTTGGTGATGCTGATGTCATGAA
>CALKAN010000041.1 GCA_937983035.1 uncultured Paenibacillaceae bacterium
ACGCGTCGGGTGTTTGTGGCGGATTTGCAGTCTGTGCTTTGAAATTAGAATGGATTTATGCAAGGTATTGTTCAATTTATTCATTTTTGGATGTTTCAAACTTTGCTATCAAATGGACTGTTTTCAAATTTGTTTGGGAGCGGGTCCTAACGGAGCCGCGGCAGGGCGCCACTGCTCTTTTTTTTAGAAATGCAAAACAGTCAGGGTCTGCAAAAATGAAGGACTGTGAATCAGCGCGGTTTTGCATGTATAACGCGCGGAGCTGCGGCAACGAAAGGATGCAACAGGACAGATAACGAATAGGAAGAAAAAGTATGTTAAAATTAATCATGAGAATGCATAAAAGGTGGGATGGATGTTCATGCGTTATCGCAAATTGGGGAAAAGCGGTTTGGAAGTGTCTGTGCTCGGATTAGGCACGAACGCATTCGGCGGCCGCGCGGACAAACAAACTTCGATTCGGATCCTGCATTATGCGCTGGACAAGGGCATTACGTTTATTGATACGGCCAATATTTATACAGGAACGCAGTCAGAAGAAATTATCGGAGAGGCGTTTGAAGGCCGCCGAGATCAGGTCATTATTGCTACGAAAGCAGGAATGCGGCGCGGCGAAGGCCCGAACTCGTTCGGCACATCCCGTCACCACATTTTGAACGAAGTCGAAGGCAGTTTGCGACGGCTGCGCACAGATTACATTGATTTATATCAAATGCACATTTATGATCCGAACACGCCGCTGGAGGAGACGCTGCGCGCGCTGGACGATCTGATCACTTCAGGGAAGGTTCGTTATATCGGCGCTTCCAATTACTCCGCCTGGCAAATGATGAAAGCATTGTCGATCAGTGAACGGGAGCATTTGGCAAAATTCGTTTCCATTCAGCCCGGCTATTCGCTTGCTGACCGCAGCATCGAACGGGAATTAATTCCGTTTTGCATCGATCAAGGCATTGGCATTATTCCTTATTATCCGCTCGCAGGAGGGATTCTGACAGGAAAGTATTCCGGAGGAGCGGTGCCGGCCGGTTCTCATCTAGATAAAAATCCGAATTTTGCCAAAAGGCTTAGTGAAGCCAGGGTTGCGCTTGGTGAACAGGTGTCCATGCTGGCAGCTGAGATCGGCACGACCGCGACGGTCCTTTCACTCGCTTGGTTGATGCATCAGCCGATGGTCAGCACGGTCATCGCAGGAGCAACCCGCGAATCGCAAATCGACGAAAATGTGAAGGCTGCTGAGCTGGACTTGCCGCAAGACGTGCTCGATCAATTGGACGAGATGAGCAAGGAGTTCATTTATTCGCCGAAATTTTAATGACTGTATTTTAAGGAACCTTCAATCCAGTCAAGGCTGGAATGAGGGTTCCTTCTTTTCACTATGCGGTAAAGCGGAATGAAGTGCGTGAGCATCGTCTAGCAGCAGACGAGATGAGCATTAGACAGAAGTTAGTCGTTGAATTGGATAGATTGTCCGGTACGCTGCGATTGGTAGATGCCCAGGATGATCTCAAGGGAAGCGATGCCGCTTTCACCGGTGACGATCGGTTCCCTGTCTTCAAGGATCGCTTGCGCCATGTCGCGAATTTGAAACGCTTGTCCGTCCGGCACGATGCGAAACGGCGGGAACTCTGGCAACTCTAAAGATTCCTGTTCTTTCTTGTCAATTAAATCGAGAGCGGTGATCTGATCGCCGGTGAGAATCAGCGTGCCTTTTTCGCCGTGGAATACAAGCTGATGCTCCGGCTGATTGTAAGAAGTAGTCGTCGCTTCGATCGTTCCGAGCGCACCATTTTGATATCTTAAAATCGCCACGCTCGTGTCTTCCACTTCAATATCGCGAAGCACATGATCTGCATAACCGTGCAAGGAAGCGACCGGACCGGCGAGCCAATGCAATAGATCGACCGTATGGATGCCTTGATTCATTAAAGCGCCTCCGCCGTCCATCGCCCAAGTGCCGCGCCATCCCGCGCTGTCGTAATAAGCTTGGTCCCGATAAAATTTAATGGACGCGGAACACATGCTTAGTTTGCCCAATCCGCCTTCATCCAGAAATTTTTTCACAAATTGAGAGACTGGGGAAACGCGTCTTGGAAAGATGACGGTCAATTTTACGCCGTGTTTCCGGCAAGCTTCGACCATTCGTTCTGCATCTTCCAAATGGATGGCCATCGGTTTCTCGCACACGATATGTTTGCCGGCTTCAGCCGCTTGAATCGTCTGTTCAGCGTGCATGCCGCTCGGGGTGCAGAGACAGACGGCATCGACACCGTCCCATTGCAGCAGCTCGTTATAATCGGTAAACGCTCGCACTCCGTATTCTTGCGCCTTCTGATTGGCAATGTCTGCATTCATATCACAAACAGCCGTCAGCTCCGCTTCCTCCGCGCGCATAATTCCCGTAAAATGACTGGAAGAAATTTTGCCGCAGCCGACAACGGCAAAACGTACTTTTTTCATTGCAGTTCACCTCAGATTAGTATCGTACTGATAATATCATAGCGCTTACACATCAATTTATCAAAGCAATCATCGCATGAAAACAAGACGATAATTTGTCTAAAAATGCTCATTCGATGTTCTGATGTCGTGCTGATGTGCGAATTTGTGTATACTGACAATGAAAGTAAAAATGTGGAAGGGGGAATCGATAATGTTGAAATCGCTTTCTATGAAGGTCTTGCGGCATGTTGACTGTTCGGCAAGCGTTAAACTTCCATGACTGTGCTGTGGATACAATGACAGCATTTGAAGATTCAGCATGGCTTTGCAGGGTGCCAACTGCTGCGTTAAGCGAGCATTCATGCGGACTGCATGGAAATGGGCTGCGCTGCAAATGGCGTCCGATCATTTGAAGGAGGAGAACGAGCGATGAAAAAAGGGATCATGGCTGTGCTTTGCTTGATGCTGGTAATTGCATTGCTGATGGCATGCAACAGTCAAGATGAAGAAGAAGGGCATGCGGCTGAGGGCGTTGACGTTTCGCTGGAAGAGAGCAAAGAAATCGAGTTAAAAACAGATCCGTTTGCATTGACCGTATATGCCGCCGGCGTGAGCGAAGAAGAGTTCGACGAACGATTCAGATGGGCGCTTGAAACTGAATTTCCGCATGCAGATTTTCACTATATGACAAACACACCAGGCAATGCGATCGGCGATGTGATCGCGCGAGGCGAAATTCCAGACATCATTCGAATCGATATTCCCGGATTAAAAACATATTCGGACTTCGGCATTTTAATGGATTTAAATCCATTGGTGGAGAAATTCGACTATGATTTGCAGCGTTTTAATCCATCTTACATGCAAGACATCATAAATGCAGGACAGACAGGGGAATTATTCGGACTGCCGGTACCGCCCAATTTTCCGCGGGTGCTCTTTTACAATATCGATTTGTTTGATCGGTTTGGAGAGGAATATCCGACTGATGGCATGAACTGGGATGAAGTGTACGAACTGGCCCGCAAGTTGTCTCGCACGGAAGGGGATGTGACTTACCACGGATTTGTAGCAAATTTGACCAGCATTACTCGTGACAACCAGTATTCTTTGCCGGTGATGCATCCGCGGGAAGACGGTTTGTCCGATTTTGATATGTGGCAGAAAATTTTCAATAATTATTTGCGTTTTTATCAAATTCCGAACAATGAGATCGGTGACGGCGTCGGTTCATATGCTGAACCGTTTAATGAAGGCTATGCGGCGATGTATTCGGGACAGTATAACTTGTACGCGCCAATTTCAGAGGAAATTAACTGGGACATGGTCTCGATTCCGATCGATCCTGACGGTCCGAAAAGAATGGGACAGCGGAGTCCGGCTTATTTAACTGTGACTGAACAAAGCGAACATAAAAATGAAGCATTTGCAGCGATCATGGCGATGCTTTCAGACGAAGTGCAGATGAACGATTCTTTGAATGGGATTTTGCCAACGATTACAAATCCGGAAGTGCTTGCTGCATTAGGGAAAGGAAATCCGATCTATGAAAATAAAAACATGGGTGCGCTCAGCTATTATGAACCGTCAGATGCGCCGGAAAGACGCAGTCCAGATGTTGTCGCTGTATCGGATACCGCTCAAACCGTACTGATCAGACAGAAGTTTCATGACGCGGCTAAAGGGCTGAAAGACGTCAATACCGCGCTTCGCGAAGCTGATGAAGAACTGAGGCAAATGGCTGAAGCGGAAAGAATGAATCAATAACGGATCATGTCCGATGATGCCCGTTTGTACCCTGTGCAAGAAATATGGTAAATTTAACAGTATGCGTGTGATTTTAGAATGGCAATGGCGGTGCAGCGGGCATGTTTGATATGGAGTTTCCTGACAGTTTCGAGGAAGCTGTCCCGTATTTGTTTTTATGTTTCCTGTGTGCGATCGCGGCCTTAGTGTTTGTATACTTGTTCCGCAAATTTTCAAAAAGAGAAGAAGAGCGCGGAAAACTCGTCGAACAACAAATGAAAGAATGGGAAAAACAGGAGAAGCTGAAAAAATAAAATTTGCAGCGCGTCAGCGATTCGGACGGGTTCAATCAGCTGCCCGCTTTGCGGCGAATGATATGCCTTCTCAAAAGCAGTTCGGATTTTTATTATTTCAGGTGTCTGCTTTGTGGGGAGCATATCGAATCAGCGAGCGGGCGGCTTTTTTGTTTTGCGCGAATCGCTTTCAGCATTGCAAGCGAAACGAATGTTGATCTTGTGATCAAACAGGGCGGATAACGCCTGATGATTCGATTCAGCGATTGGAGCTGTGAAATTTGCGCAGCAAGGCAAAAGGCATGTATAACAAGATGCATATGATGAGGGCCGCGGCTTCCAACGGCAAGATGTACCAAGGCCACGGGCCGAGCAAATCGAGCAAAGAGACCGTCTGCGGTTTGCGCGCGATAAACATATAATTGCCGCCGGTGATGAGATTGATCGGGAATATGATGACAACCAGCACATTCAGCCACAGCATCGTTCTGGCGATCGATTTCAACACCGGCCGGTATCGTTCCACTGCTGCAAAATAGACCGCCGCAAGAATGATGCCGCCGTGTCCCATAAAGAAGTAGAAATACCAGAAATGCGGAAATGCAATGTCCAGGACTGGGGTGAACAAAGCTTGCAGCGCGCTGCCAATGCCGGCGAAATAAATAAATTCGAAGAGGTAATAATTTTTGTTGATCAAAAGCAGCACCGAAGCAAGCAACGAGATCGTGCTGAGATGCAAAGGCAGGGAATGAGCGATGTCCCATTGGCCAGCGCGTATGTACCAAATTTGCAGTCCAATAAAGAGCAGCAGCATCATCCCGGCTAAACTGTATCGAAACAAGGCGTTCCAAGGCGGCCTCCGCAAACGTTTGCGGAAATGAACGACGAGCCGCGCCGATAAAAATACCCCTGCCAAAGCGATCCAATGCTGCACGGAGTACATCACAAATGGATTCCCTTCCGGACCAAAAAAAATATCCATCGTTTGCCTCCTGTCTTGCTTCCCATTATATGTTTATCTCATGTTCGCATGAGAGGAGGTCAAATGCAAGTCTCGAAATGTTCATTGCATCATAGACAGGAGAGGATGGCGTCACCGCCGACTGCATTTGAAACAATTGCGATAGAATCCGTTTACATATTTTAGCTGAAGTTGCATAAAATGGTTCGGTTTGATATCCTGATAGAGGAATTTCTTCTTATGACAATCGTCGCACACAACCCGCAATTTTTAGCAGAAAGGATGATCGGAAGTGACAAAAGTCGGAGTATTAGTCGGAAGTCTTCGGAAAGATTCATTTTCCAAGAAAATAGCAGAAAATGCAGTACAATTGCTTCCGCAAGGATATGAAGCAGAATTTTTAGAGATCGGGAACCTGCCGCTTTTTAATCAAGACTACGAGGGCGAATTGGGGACCCCGGAAGTTTATGCTGCTTTCCGCAATAAAGTGAGAGAACTTGACGCAGTTCTCATCGTTACGCCGGAATACAACCGCTCGATCCCGGCCGTTCTCAAAAATGCGCTCGATGTCGCATCGCGTCCGTACGGCGAGAACGCATGGGACGGCAAGCCGGCAGCAGTGATCAGCCAATCGCCTGGGGCTCTGGCTGGATTTGGCGCCAACCACCATTTGCGTCAAGTATTATCCTTTTTGAATATGCCTGTCGTTCAGCAGCCTGAAGCTTACATTGGAAACGTCCATGAACTGTTGGATGAAAACGGCAAGCTGAAAGAGGACACGCGTCAATTTCTGCAAACAGTCATCGATGCTTTTGTAGACTTGATTCGCAAACACAGCGCATAAAGATGATCATCGGGATCACCGGGCAGCATTTTCGCTGCCCGGTTTTTAATTTGTGCCATTTACACGGATGTTTTCATGGAACCTCCGATTACAGGCGGCATGCGGCGCATGTTCCTTCCGGTTTAGTCCGAAATGCATGTCCATGCACAGTAAAAAGGCGGCTTCAGCCGCCTCCTGACTGCGGGGTTTATCCCTTCGCTGCTGCATCCGTCTTGAAGCTTTAAGTTGTGATCGTCGTGTTCGTTATGTCTGGAGCAAAGTTTACTACTTCAATGACGATTGGCGTGTCTTCCACAATTTCTGTTGGTCCATCCTCAGGCACGGCGATCGTCAGCGAGCCGGTTCCCGCCGCACCCGGCGTATAAGTGACCAAATTTCCCATTTGCATGACCCCGTTTATATAGACGTTGACATAGCTGTTGTCAGCAGTTAGTGCAGGGAATTCTGTTGCTGCAGCTCCAGTGTTGTCAAAAAAATCTTCGACACCGATTGTTAAAGGAGCGTCTAATTGCGCAGTTTCCTCAATAGTATGGAAAAAACGAGACACCGTCGGCGCAAGGGTGACATCACCGTCTACTAATACTTTAATTTTCATAATTTGCAGCGCCATCGCACATCTCCTCCTTTCAAGACAGATCGAATCATCCCGGTTCAAGAAGAAGTCGTGAAGGGACGACTCCATATATTCTATTCATGCTGCTGTCAAATGCATGGACGAAAATACTCTAGTCATTGTCATGATTCACTTGCTGCGATTTGTACGAATTCTAGTATAATCGGCGTTTCTGCTGGAATTTTTTGCCCGGTCATCGTAATCGTTAAGCCTTTGGCGTCTACGGCATACAGTTTGCCTTCTTGCAAGACTCCATTAATATATAAGTTCCAGTAACTGTCTTCGCTGTGTTGCGGGAAATGGTCGATGCTTTCTCCATGGTCATCTACAAAATTGCCGGAAGGGATTTGCAGTTGTTTGGTTAAAGAAAGATCTGATTTTGGAATGTAAAAAAAACGGCGAACGATCGGTTTGATTTGCAGTCGAGGCGTTCTTCTAATCGGCGGTGTCGATTTTTTCGCTTTTTTCCACTTTTTCATTTTTGACGTTAGTTTCTTTTTTTTATGAAGGCATTTTTGAAGACGCTTTTTTTTGATGATGATGCACTTTGGATTTTTGATATAGATGATGACATTTCCTTTGATGCAGATCCATTGGCGTTTATTGCTCCTGATGAACTTTTTTCGTTTGGAAATTATGATCACCTTCTTTCCTTTTGCATACTATGCATAGTGCCCTATGGTTGTTTGGTTGAACGGCCAGCAGCGAATGCACCGATGCGCTTCATAGTTGCATTCGTGGAAACAAGACGATATAATATTTGCATACTTATGAGTATGTTATTGTTACTCGGAGGGCTGGGAAGATGAGACATTCGGAAAAAATCGTTCAAGCTGCAGCGAAATTGGCTGCCTTGCAACCGCATAATCAAATTACGTACGCAGACGTGGCTAAAGAAGCCGGCGTCCACTGGACAACGGTGAAAAGACTGTTCGGAGATAAAGAGAACATGCGAAAAGCGCTTAAGGAATATGCAGCGGTCCCCAGTCGTGCGGACACAAGGACGTTAATATTACAATCAGCCGCCCGAATTTTTGCGAAGTTCGGATATGCAGGATCGACATTAGATCAGATCGCACAAGATGCGGGCATGACGAAAGGGGCGGTGTATTGGCATTTTTCCAGCAAGAGCGATCCTGTATCTTGAGCTTTGTGACCGCAGTTTGAAAAAGCTGTTGGAGAGATTGCCTCAACATGCAAGGGAAGTCTTTCGTGCTGCCGATCCTGAGCACGCTCTCAAACAGTTGCTGCAGTCTGAATTTGAATTATGCGAACAGGACAATGGCGAACGGACGCTCCTTTTCTTTGAATTCATTGCAAGCATGCGTGATCCGGCAGTCAAAGGCAAATTGCAGCAGTCTTTTTCAACTTTGTTGGATGGCACTGCTGAAATTTTAACTGAGATGCAGAAAGATCGCCTCATTTCAACAGAGCAAGACCCGAAATCTTTGGCGGTGATGCTCCATTCTCTTGTTAACGGGGTTGTGTTGATGGGGCTCGTTGCCCCCAATCAAGTGTCGTTTCAATCGTTAGCGGAAGAAATCGCCAAAGCATTATGGCAGGGGCTTCAACCTGCTGCGTTGCGACATGAATTTTTTTGATGATAACATACTCATGAGTATGTGAATAAAACAAAACCTGATGTTTGTGATGCATGTATGGAGATGGCATCCTGCGGGTTACCGTGAAAAAGTGCTTGCACTATGGCTTCGTCCAGGCCAATTCAGAGCAAATCGGGAAGACGTTCTCGCATTTCCGGCAGCGTATTTAGAGGCCAGCAAGCGATATTCTGAAATCCAAACGCCGCTGGTGATTGCCGTTGGCGAAAAAGATCCGTTCGGAACGATCGAACAAGCGCGCAGATTAAAGCAAGATGTTCCTCATGCAGAGCTGATGATCTTTCCGGATACGGCTCATATGATTCCCCAAAATCATCCTGAAAAGGTCATGGAAGCCGTGAAGCGCATCGATGCAGCCAACTGAAAGCGTTTAAGAATCGTTTGCGCCATGTTAAAATAAGGAAGAAAGCATTGAAGTCATGCGTCTATTCTTTTTGTCTTACGGGGATGGACAGCCATGGAATTTGACTGCTGCAAATCAAAAGAAAGTCAAGCATGTCATGAAACATTGAAGGGGCGAATAAATGTGCAAGAAAGACCGAACATTTTATTTTTAATGAGTGATGAGCATCGCGCAGACGTGGCTGGATTTGCTGGAAACGATGTGGTGAGAACGCCGGTGTTGGATCAGCTTGCTGCTGACGGAGTCGTATTTGCGAATGCGTATACGCCTGCACCTGTATGCATTCCTGCGCGGCAATCGATTATGGCTGGGCAATTTCCTTCAACTACAGGCTGCAAAACATCCGGCCAAGATCTGCCTCCCGGTTATATGACTTACGCTCGAAGGCTCTCTCAATATGGATACAATGCCGTTGCTGCAGGAAAGCTTTCACATCATGGAACGGATCAACTGCAAGGGTGGACACAGCGCATTTGCGGAGATATTAAACTTCTTCCAAAGTACATTGAAGGGCTTAAAGAGGATGAAATGGCTAAATATGCGCAGCCGTCAGTCAAATGGTCAGACACGAAGGAGGTGCTGCGCGCAGGCATTGGCCGAGGGCCGAGCGTGGAATTTGACGAATATGTCGTGCAAGGCGCTCTCAATTTTATTGAAAGTTATTTCAATGACCCGTATTATGACCGTCCTTCGAACCAGCCGCTGCTGCTGAAAGTGAGTTTGAAACAGCCGCATTATCCGTATTTTACTAGTGAGGAGAAATTTAACTATTATTTGAATCGTGTTCCGGTTTATTTGGATCAAGCAGTGTCGGATCATCCATTTTTGAGCCGACGGCAAGTGCGCCAAGGGATCGATGCTTCAGAACGGGAGCTGAGAAGAGCGACAGCTGCTTATTATGGGATGGTGGAGACGATTGATGAGCACTACGGTCGCATATTAGAAGCTTTAAAGCATGTCGGGCAAAATTTGGATGACTGGATCATCATTTATACGAGTGATCATGGGGAAATGCTCGGAGAACACGGAGTGTGGGAAAAGCAGAAGTTTTATGAAGGCAGCGTCAAGGTGCCGCTGATTATTCGCTGGCCGAACGGTTTTTCGGGGAATAGAATCGCAGAGCAAAATGTAAATTTATGTGACTTGTTCGCAACGATCTGTGAGTTAACCGGGATTCCCGTACCGTCAGGACTTGACAGCCGCAGCCTTGTTCCATTTCTGCGAGGAGATAAAAATGCGGCGTGGCCGGATGAGACGATTTCGCAATACGGCGGGAAACATTTGATGATCAAACGGGGCAAGCTCAAGTATCAATATTATGAGGACATGCCGGAAGTGTTGTTTGATTTGGAGCGAAATCCGGACGAGACCGTTAATTATATCGATGATCCCAAATATGCGCAGGACCTGGCTTATTTTCGAAAACGAAGCATGGAACTTGGATTTTCGATCAACTGAGCAAAGGGGATATGACCGAAAAGCGATTGGCAGAAATAGATTGCACTGGTTAATTAAGCAGCAATGCTCCATTGATGGCGGATAAAAATTTTGGCGAGCGGTCCTGCGGTTGATGCCAAAAAAATGCCTTCCTTCTAGCAGACTCATGTGCATAAATTACCGCTGACTTCCTCAAGTTATAAATAATTCCGTGTAAAGAGGTGGTTAGCAAAATGACTGAACGCATACAACCCGATAAAAATTTGCAAAACGTAGTGGACGAACTGGAACAAGCTCCTGTTAACAGTCACCAGGCGCAGCAGATGCAGCAGCAAAAAAATGACCGCAACCGTCAAGATCGCGTCAACCATACGAAGCCAAAAGACTATTCAAACAGATGAACAGATCAGCATGAATTTCATTTGGACAGACTTTTTTGCTGAATAAGCACGGCGAGATTGAAGCCCCTTCTGCAACACGTGTTATTTTGATTTCACGAGCAGGAGGGGTGTTATTTTGTCTTTCCATAAATAAAACGCAAGCCGTTAATAACTGCCGCAGTCATGTTATATTAATAGTATGACGGGAGATGGGTGCAACTTCTTGAATGCGCATACATCAATGAGCGGTTGTTTGCTCCATTCTTCCGAAGCACTGTCAAAATGCGGGAATGGAGAGGTGGAACGATGAGTGAAATGATTTTGTTCAACACAGCCCGGTATATGCAAAATTTGTACAAACAGACGGAGCGTGCTTTTGATTACAACAAAGCGGTGCAGACTGGAGATTGGAAGAAGTGGCAGGAAGCGTTTCGTGAACA
>CALKAN010000042.1 GCA_937983035.1 uncultured Paenibacillaceae bacterium
AGCTAGAAGAGTCATTAATCATTAAAATAAAGGAAGCACTCTGATGCCATCTTCGAGGCGGGAGGGTGCTTTCTTTTATGCATGGCATCCGGCAGAGGCGCCGGTCGTGATGATAAAATAATTTTATCGAAAAATATATTGCGATAAACAGGATTTATAGATTTTTGACAAAAATTTTGCATAAATGCATGGCATGTTTAAAATAAAAGGTTATAATAGAACTTGTGTGCAAGAAGGTTTCGACTAAAGACGTGCTGACGAGCACGAATATTAGTGAACAAATTCACTTAGTAGGCGAACGGCTATGCCGTCGTTGAAATATAAGTACTAAGGAGGAGCTAAGAAAATGTCGGAAACGAATGAGCAAAAGGTGGAACAAGCGGCCGTTGCAGCTGAGAAAGCCGCCGCCCCGGACGTGCTGGATCAATTGCTTAAGCCGGAAGTGCAACAATCCTTGACCCAACTGGTAGAACAACTGCCAAAGCTTGCTGAAATGATGGACATGATGACCAAATTATACGATCTTGCGCAGCAAGTGGCCAATGACCGCATCCTGATTCAAGACATGATCGGCGGAATTTCTGATATTGTGAAGCCGCTCGGAGAGAAAGCGAAAACATACGCGTCTGCAGTGATTGAGGCAAGTGATCGCGCGGATGAAAGCGACGAGCAGATCGGCCTCTTCGGCATGATTAAGCTGATGAAAGATCCAGAGCTGCAAAGAATGCTTCGCTTCTCGCAGGCTTATCTTGAAATTTTGGCAGAGAAAAGAAAACAAGAACAAGGGTAAGGGGGATGAACATGAAAAAGGAAATACTTATTCTAGGCGCAGGATACGGCGGTCTGCTCAGCGCTCTTTCTGCACGTGCAAATCTCTCGCCGCAAGAAGCCAATATTACGGTTATTAACCGTCAAAGCGTACACCAAATCATCACAGAACTGCATCGTTTGGCTGCAGGGAATGTGTCTGAGCAAGCCGTAGCGCTGCCGCTGAAAAAATTGTTTAAAAATAAAAACATTAACGTGCGCGTAGGAAACATTGAGTCGATCGATCTGAAAGAGAAGAAAGTGTCTGTTGATGACGGAGCGACATATCGCTGGGATACATTAGTGGTTGCGCTCGGCAGCGAGACGAACTATTTTGGCATTCCGGGCTTGGAAGAAAACAGCTTGATTTTGAAATCTGTGGATGACGCGAAAAAAATCTTCAATCACGTAAAGGAGCGGATCGCTGAATACAAGAAAACGAAAAACAAAGCAGATGCTACTTTCGTGATCGGAGGCGGCGGTTTGACAGGCGTGGAAGTTGTTGGAGAGTTAGCCGATGAGCTTCCGGGAATTTGCCGTCAATACGGCGTTGACTTTGAAGATATTCAATTGGTTCTTGTTGAAGCGATGCCGAACATTTTGCCGATGTTCTCTGAAGAATTAAGAGAGCGTGCACAGAAGAGCTTGGAAGAACGCGGCGTGAAGTTCTACACGAACTTGCCGATTACCGGCGCGGACGGCAAAAAGGTAACGCTGAAAGATGGAACGGAGATCGAAACGAGCACGATGATTTGGACGGGCGGCGTCAAAGCACATTCACTCGTGGCAGAATGCGGAGTTGAAGTGAATCGCGGATTTGCTTCCGTGAATGAGTATTTGCAATCCGTTTCGCATCCGGATATCTTCTTTGCAGGCGACTGCGCGGTTGTTTTTGCGCCGGGCGCGGAGCGTCCGTATCCGCCGACAGCGCAATTGGCTTGGCAAATGGGAGAACTCGTTGGCCGCAACATTGCCGCACTGTATAAAGGCATGAGCATGGAAACGTTCAATCCTGTCTTTTCCGGCACGCTTGCCAGCTTGGGCCGCAAGGATGCGATTGGCTTTATCGGGGAGTCCAATTTGGAATTGAGAGGCGTTCCGGCATCTTTGATGAAGAAGGCGAGCAACGCGCGTTATTTAGCCCATATTGACGGACTGTTCACTTTGGCGTATTAATTGTTCGTTCTATTTTTGAGACGATTCAGCCAGCGGCTTTGCTGCTGCATGGATCGTCTTTTTTGTGCGGCAGATGTTCTGCCGGCGCATGCTTGGGCGATTTTCACCATTTGAGGGCGCAATTGTATATTGTATATTATGATTTGATTTTATGCTGATCTGGGCTTGGCTGCGGTGCAGCCTGAGCCGGTCCTGTTCAGGAATGATGATCGTTCGAATGGTGAGATACTAAAATGAAACGACACGCAGTCAGGAGGCCAGCGAACATATGGACAATTTTATCGATAAAGTGAAGCGGGGGGCGTCAGCCGCGACGAAGATGGCGCAAATTACGTTGGAAGTGAATCGGTTAAAACTGCAAATCTCGGCGAAAGAAAAAGAAATCGCTCAAATTTTCCAACGGATGGGGGAAACGGCATATCAAGCGCTGCAAAACGATGCGTTGGAAAACGTGAAAAAAGAGTTGCAGGAATATGCCGAACTGATCCAACATAAAAAAATGGAAGTTTCCGAAATGGAAAATGAAATCCGAAAGCTGCGCACGGAAAAGCTTTGTCCTGCATGTCGTAAAACTGTGCCGGCGGATATGCAAATTTGTTACAGATGCGGTTACAATTTCGAAGGATCAGCGAAACAGCCGGTCCAAATTGTCGAAGCTGAGGTAGTCGACATCGATCCGCTCTGTCCGAATTGCCGGGCAAAGATGAAGCAAGGGGATGTTTATTGCAACGAATGCGGCTTTCGCATCGCGGAATAATAGGCATCGCGGCGCTGCAAACCAGCAAACGAGCAGGATGGAGCGAAGGGAACGCTGAGAGTGAAACAATACGGCCGAGCGATATGGCCGGAAAAAGTTTCTGATGACGCTTAAGATTGCAGCGATTGCAAACTGGATCAGCATGGGACGCGCATGGTGCGGGGGGAAGGGCATCTCTTTTGCGGAATGAAAGGCAAAGTAAACATATGACATAAAAGAAAAGACGCCGTCAGCGGGATGTTTTCAAATCCTGCGGGACGGCGTCTAATTTTTAGTTTCGAAAGCAAGTGAATTTTTGGGCTTTGTGCCATGTCAGCCCTCTGATGTTTGCAACTCGCTCATTTAA
>CALKAN010000043.1 GCA_937983035.1 uncultured Paenibacillaceae bacterium
TGGCTTCAAGCAATGGATCATCTCGCTCGGTTCCAAAATCAGAATGCTGCGTATAAAAGGAGTGTTTTCGTTCACGTCCATTTGCACGCGATGCAGTTGAAAAGGCTGGAAATACAAGATCATCCCGCTATGAAGCGGAATGATTTCCTGATTTAAAATCAACCGCCCTTTGCCTTCATGAATGATGCAAAATTCCATCCCTTGATGGGCGTGAAACGTTTCGCGAAAATGATGAACGGTTGTTCTTTTGTATATGTACTTCAGCGTCCTTCTTGTTACTGCATACGCTTTCATTTCTGAATTCCAACCTTTCTTTACAGCAATATAGTTATAGTTTAGCACAATCTAACTATATTTTTCATCTGAACACTGTTTGTATAATAACAAATGAAAGCGAATACAAGAGGGAGGGCTTGTTGCTTGCCATGTTTAAAAAGAATATGATCTTTTGGTTGATTGCTGCTGCAGTCTTGATTTTCGGTGCTTGTTCTGGTGAAACAGCGAGTGATACAGCAAGTGAGACAAGACATCAAGTGCAAGAGGAAGGAAACGCGGATCCGGTGGAACTGACTTTTATGAACAGCAATGCGAATTTGACGGAAGAGGAGTTCAACGATTTTTTCACAAAGCCTTTGCAGGAGAAGTTTCCTCATATTACGCTTAGCAGAGTAAGCGGTTCGATGAATGATTTGATTGCGCAAAATGCCGTTCCGGATATCATATTAACGAGCACGACCGGCATTCGTCCGCTGCAAGACTTGCAAATCATTGAGCCTTTGGACCCTTTGATCGAGAAATATAACGAAAATTTGAGCAGATTTGACCCGATACCGTTGGAAGAAATGCGCAAGTATACAGAAGACGGCCAAATATTGGGCCTCCCGTATCGGATGAATTTCTCCGCATTATTTTACAATCAAGATATTTTTGACCGGTTTGGGGTGAAAGAGCCGGAAGACGGAATGACTTGGGATGAAGCGATTCAGTTGAGCCGCCAATTAACCCGGGAAGTGGACGGCATTCAATATATTGGCTTGTTGCCGCCCAATGTTGATTTAATGGGATTCGGCCTTTCATTGCCCTATGTGAATGAAAATAATCAGGCGGTTTTAAATACGGACAAATGGCAAATGGTGCTGCGAACGGCGGCAGAATTATTCAGCATTCCCGGCTACGTGAAAGACGGCGAGATGGCCGGCGGGGGGACGAAGATGTTTCGGGATGAGCAAAGACTGGCGATGTTGACTACCTGGGGAGACGGAGGAATCGGACACATGGAACAGTTGGCTCGAAATAACATGGCCTTTGAATGGGATATGGCAACGATGCCCAACTTTAAGGAAGCGCTCGGCTATGCATGGGCCATCGATTTCCACAGCTTGTTTATTTCAACGACGAGCGGCCATAAGGATGAAGCGTATCAGGTCATTTCTTATATTACGAACGAAGAAGTGCAAACAATCATCAACCGTAGCGGCGCTTTGACAACGCTTGTCAAGAGCGATGAAGTTCAGCGAGAGTTCGGCGCTGATCTGCAAGTCGATTTGTCAAAGAAAAATCTTAATGCGATTTTTGGGGTGAAACCGAGCAATGTCCATCGTCCTCAGACTGTATTTGATAATTATGGCAGAAACATGATCCGCGCGGCGCATCGCCGAGTCGTTCTGGAAGGGATGGATGTCGTGACTTCGCTGCGCATCGCTCAGGAAGAATTGAATCAGCATATTCAAGATCAGCTTGGAAACAGTGCAAATTAAACTTGAAAGGAAGTTTGTGACATGAATGGAACTATTCGCCGCAAATATTGGATTGATGCGCTCATTCGCGTTGCGGATCCTGTGTTAACCGCATTGGCTGAACGACGATTGAAACGAGACATGCCCATCGAGTCGAAAATGGATCGTTCAGATTGCACGCATCTAGAAGCATTGGGCAGAACGTTGTGCGGCATCGCGCCTTGGCTGGAACTGCAAGGCTTGCAAGGCGAAGAAGAGCAGCTGCGCTCTAAGTATGCGGAGCTGGCGCGACAAGCGATCGATGCAGCGACAGATCCGAACTCGCCGGACTACAGTTTTTCTGAAAATCCTGTGAGTCAGCATCTGGTGGATGCCGCTTTTCTCGCTCATGCCATCGTTCGAGCGCCTCATGCATTATGGCAGCCGCTGCATGAGCGGGTAAAGGAAAACGTCGTTCGGGAACTGAAGAAAACTAGACGAGTGCGGGCAGCGTTTTGTAATTGGCTGTTATTCTCGGCCATGGTCGAAACGGCGCTG
>CALKAN010000044.1 GCA_937983035.1 uncultured Paenibacillaceae bacterium
CGACCACCGAGATCTACACTCTTTCCCTACACGACGCTCTTCCGATCTCCGCGCTGCACGATTTTTTTCAGCGAAAAATGCTCAAATCCATAATCCAAAAGCTTTGCATGATCGGCCCAATCAACGGGATCGTTCAGCGTCACAACCACCAGCTGCCGGCCTCCGCGAGTAGCCGATGAAACCAATCCCCGCCCGACAGCTTTCGTATAGCCGGTCTTGACACCGTCAGCCCCTTCGTATAAGTTCAACATCTTGTTTTTGTTATGCCAAATATAGTCCCAGGGATCGTTTGGATTCGGCACGCGCTTTACTTTTGTCTTGACAATTTCTTGAAACTGTTCGTTCTTCAAAGCATATGCCGTTAATTTAGCCAAATCATTCGCGGTTGAATAATGATTGGGATCATCCAAACCGTGCGGGTTTGTAAAGTTTGTATTGGTCATCCCCAGTTCTTGTGCTTTCTGATTCATAAGAAATGCGAAACCTTCGATGGAGCCGCCGACATGTTCAGCGATCGCAACAGCGGCATCATTGCCGGATCGAAGCATTAATCCGTACAGCAAATGATGCAAACTCATCTCTTCTCCTAAGCGCAAATAAATCGACGATCCTTCTTTTCCGTACGCGGCCGGGCTGACTTTCACAATATCGTCCAGCTTGCCGTATTCTAAAGCGATAATAGCCGTCATGATTTTTGTCAAACTGGCAATCAGCATGCGCTCATCGCCTCGATGACTGTACAAAATTCTCCCGGAATTCACATCGATCAAAGAAGCGGCCCTGGCATGCGTGCTCATGGCAGGCAGCTCGGCACGAACCGGCTGCGCGCCTGAAAAACTGATTAAAATGCTCCCTAATACAAGGCAATTGCAAAAAAATAAATTCCACCGTCTGATCTGCTTGAACACGGCTTTTCTTCACCTCTTCACATCAACTGTCTGAATGCAATAAGCCACCGCTGATCCTTTCCTTCAATTCTTGTACATGTATATGCTTGACCAAACAACAGATATGACCTTCAAAATCATTTGCGCGAGAAATGAAGAACAAAAAGCCGTGCAAAAACCTTTCTTTGTCCGCAGCACAAAAAAGCTGCCCAAGTCTAATCTTGACTTGAAGCAGCCTGGCTGTTGCATCATCTTTCATTTACATCATGGTCGGGTTGGAAGCTTCGTGGTGAGAAGATTGATTTTTTGAAAACATGCCTTGAATTCTGTCCACCATCACCGGCGTCGTCTCAATAATGCGTTCAAACAGATGAGTGGAATTGTCCAAAGGAACGACTTTTACGCCGAACTGACCTACGACAAGAAAAGCAATCGGCACGATCGAAACGCCGCCGCCGCTGCCTCCCCCGAAAGGCAGTTTGCTCTGCTTGGCATCCTCGCTCCCTGAATGATCGGATTTGCCCTGAGACTGTACGACAAATTCGCTTCCCCCGGCTGCAAATCCGAATCCTACCCGAGAAACCGGCAAGATCACGCTGCCATCCGGAGTTTCCACAGGATCACCGACAATCGTTGTCACATCCACCATCTCTTTAATATTTTCCATCGCAGTTTTCATTAGCCCTTGAATCGGATGTTCTTCCACTTTTCTCAGTCCTCCTTTGCATTAGAACCGCACAATATGAATGAGAAGTTCCGCAATCATAGCATAACCGGAGGACTATTGAACTATGCATCATTCTTGATTTGAACGATCGCTCGGCTCAGAACTGATCTCACTGTCTATTTTTTCAAATAGAAGCTGTGTTTCTTCTTCTAATAGTTGATCCAAATTCAGTTCAGCGGCATCCGGCAAGTCTTCCAGATCATTCAAGCCGAAATAATCTAAAAATTGTTTCGTTGTGCCGTATAAAATAGGCCTTCCCACCGCTTCAGCCCGCCCTTTCGGTTCGATCAGCTGCCTGGCGATCAACGTTTGCAAAGCTCGGTCCGAGCTTACGCCGCGAATTTCTTCGATCTCGATTCGGGTAATCGGCTGCTTGTAAGCGATGATCGCCAACGTTTCCAGCGCTGCCTGCGAGAGCGTAGCCCGCGCCGGGGAAACTGCCAGCCTTTTGAAATATTCCGCATGTTCAGGCAGCGTCGTCAACTGGTAAGCTCCGGCAACCTCAATAATTTGAATCCCTCGATGAGATGAACGAAACTCGCTGCGCATCTCTTGGATCCACTTCGTTACCGCTTCTTCCGGCTGCTGCACGACTTGAGCGATTTGCTTGCTGTCCAAACCTTCATCGCCGGCAACAAACAGCAAGCCTTCGATCACTGATTTCACACGTTTAACATCCATTTGACCACTCACCATCGTCTCATTCATCCAACGAATCATTCCATGCTGCAGCTTGTATGACAATGTCTGCGAACAATCGGTGCTGATAACATGTAATTTGCTTCGTTTTCATCAATTCCAAAATGGCTAAAAAAGTGACGACCACGTCTGTCTTGTCAAATTGACGGGGCTCGAAAAAAGAGGAAAACAGCAGCTTCCCTCCTGCATGGCGCAGCCGCTCTTTAATGTCTTCCATGCGATCTTTGACGGAAATTTCATCCCGCCGGATCCGCGCTGACGTTTGCTGTTGTTTTGCTTTGCGCATCGCTTGGATAAAAGCATAAATAAGATCAGCGATCTGCAAACCTTCCACGGGGTTGACCTGCTCTAAATTTTCATACAGCGTCAAGTCTTCCGGCTCTTTCGTATATATTAAACTGCGCTCGATTTCTTTGTCCCGCAAGCGTTCCGCAATTTCTTTATATTTTCTGTATTCGATGAGCTGCCGAACGAGCGCTTCCCGCGGGTCCTCCCCTTCCTCCTCATCCTCCAACTCCAATTCGATCGGCGGCGGCTTAGGAAGAAGCATTTGGCTTTTAATGGCGAGAAGCTGGGCAGCCATCACCAAAAATTCGCTGGCCAGTTCAATTTCAAATTTTTTGAATGATTCCAAGTATTCCAAATACTGTTCGGTGATCTCCTTGATCGGAATATTGTATATGTCGACTTCGTTTTTATCGATTAAATGCAGCAGCAGATCCAACGGACCTTCGAACACTTCCAGCTTCAACAATACAGCCATGGGATCAAATCAGCCTTCTTTTTTCTGTTCACTCTTCTAATTTTTTAACCAAATTCGCCATTTCAATCGCTGCGACTGCCGCTTCCCAGCCTTTGTTTCCTGCTTTTGTTCCTGCGCGTTCGATCGCTTGCTCGATCGTATCCGTCGTCAATACTCCGAAAATGACCGGGATGCCTGTTTTCAAGCTTGCGCTTCCTGTCCCTTTGGACGCTTCTGCGCAGACATAATCAAAATGCGGCGTTGATCCTCGGATTACGGCGCCCAGCGTAATCACGGCATCATATTTCTTGGATTCAGCCATCTTCTGCGCGATTAACGGTATTTCAAAAGCTCCCGGCACCCAGGCAATTTCCACCGCATCCTCATCAGCTCCGTGCCGTTCAATCGCTGCAATCGCGCCGGACAGCAGCCGTTCTGTAATAAAATCATTAAACCGTCCTGCAACAATTCCGAATTTCAATCCTTTAGCACTGAGATGCCCTTCGTATGTTTTCACCATTTTCAACCGCTTCTCCTTTATCGTATCGAATGATTATTTTCAAAATTTAACAGATGACCTAACTTTTCATGTTTTGTATGCAAATAATGAGCATTATCTTTGTTTTCTTTCATTTGCAGCGGGATGCGTTCAACCACTTCCATGCCGTATCCTCTCAGCCCCTTAATTTTGCGGGGATTGTTCGTAAGCAGCCGCATTTTTCTTACCCCGATGTCTTTTAAAATTTGCGCTCCGATGCCGTAATCGCGCAAGTCAGGCTTAAATCCGAGCTTCAAGTTCGCATCCACCGTATCCAGCCCTTGTTCTTGCAAAGCATATGCCTTCAACTTGTTGATGAGGCCGATGCCTCGACCTTCTTGCCGCAAGTACAGCAATACGCCGCATTCAGCTGTGCTGATTTGCTTTAATGCCGCTTCCAGCTGCGGTCCGCAATCGCAGCGATGCGATTGAAACACATCGCCGGTTAAACATTCGGAATGAACCCTTACCATTGCCGGCTTGTCAGGAGATATCTTCCCTTTGACCAGCGCCACATGTTCCTTGTGATCGACTTCATTCGAATAAGCGATCGCCGTAAACTCGCCGTATTCCGTAGGAAGCCTGACTTCCACTTCCCGTTTTACAAGCTTTTCTTTCTCATTGCGGTAACGGATCATATCTCGGATGGAAATGAGCTTTAAGCCGTGTTTTGACGCAAACACGCGCAAATCATCCAATCGCGCCATCGTGCCGTCTTCTTTAATGATCTCGCAAATGACAGCTGCCGGTGATGCTCCGCACATTTTAGCCAAGTCAATCGCTGCCTCGGTATGGCCTGCTCTTCTCAGCACGCCTCCTTTTTTGGCGACGAGCGGAAAAATGTGCCCGGGGCGGCGAAATTCCTGCGCCCGTGCCGAAGGATCAATGATCGCTTGCACCGTTCGCGCTCGTTCATAAGCCGAAATGCCTGTCGTCGTAGAAATATGATCGATCGATACCGTAAAATTTGTGCCATGGTAATCTGTGTTGTGCGAAACCATCGGCGGCAAATTCAGTTCCTGGGCGCGCTCTTCCGTGATCGGCACACAGACAAGGCCTCTTGCTTCTTTGATCATGAAATTGATCGTCTCCGGCGTAACCTTGTCTGCCAGTGCGATCAAATCCCCTTCGTTTTCGCGGTCCTCATCATCGACAACGATGACCATTTTGCCCGACTTCAAATCTTGAATCGCTTCCTCAATCGAGTCAAACTCAAGATGCTGATTCTCCATATGACGCAACTCCCTTTCTTTTCCGAAAATATCCATCCGCTGACCGAATGTTTGTCATTCTTTCATGAACCCATGCTGCTTGAGCCATTCTTCCGTCATCCCTGTTTTGCCGGATTCAGGCTCGCTTGACTTGTTTCCAAGCATTTGCATCACAAAACGCTGCACGTATTTCCCCATCATGTCGCACTCGATATTGACCGCATCGCCTCGTTTGCGCAGGCCAAGCGTCGTTTCTTGCAGCGTATGCGGGATAATGGACACGGTAAAAGCGTCTTGAGTAACATCGACCAAAGTCAAGCTGATGCCGTCAACGGCGATCGAACCTTTTGGAATCATGTAATTCAATAAAGAAGGCTGATCCGGTTTGATGGTGAAGACGACGGCATTGCCTTCTTGACGCAACGAATCAATCGTTCCCGTTCCATCGACATGCCCTTGCACTAAATGTCCGCCGAATCTTCCTTGAGCGCTCATGGCGCGCTCCAAATTGACACGATCTCCAATGTTGCATTGATGCAGCGAAGTTTTGCGATAAGTTTCCGGCATGACATCTGCCTTAAATGACTGTTCTGTGAAACTGACCACGGTGAGGCATACGCCGTTGATCGCAATGCTGTCGCCGATCTTGACATCTTCCAGCACTGCTTTTGCCTCCACTTCAAGAATCATCGAATCTCCCGTCTTTTCAACATGGCGCAAACGGCCCATCTCCTCAATAATGCCGGTAAACATTATACTTTCCTCCTCTTTCGCGGATACCCTGTAATGCATACATCATCTCCGAACATCTCTGTCCGCACGCGTTCCAACATGATCGCATCCTCGATCCGGTCCATGCCTTCAAATGAAAAATTGGACGGCGCGTCTTTGCCGCCGATAATTTTCGGGGCGAAAAACAAAATGACTTTATCCACAAGTCCTTCCGACAGCATGGCTCCGTTTAAGCGGCCGCCGCCTTCCAGCAGCACAGTGCTGATCTGTTTGTCCGCAAGCAGTTTCATCATTTCATGCAAATCGACGCGGTCTTCGCTGCCGCAGACGGCCACTTCAACGCCCGCATCCTCCAGCGCTTTCCGTTTCTGCTCGGGCGCTTGACTCGTCG
>CALKAN010000045.1 GCA_937983035.1 uncultured Paenibacillaceae bacterium
CATTTGCTTAAACGCTTCCCTCGCGACTAGAAAATAACCCGTTCCCAGCACATCCATATTCAGCTGCCACTCTTTCAGCGTCGTCTCATCGAACGGGCTGGAAGTCGCCAAACCGGCATTGTTAACAATGATGTCCACCCCGCCGTATGCAAGCGCCGCCTGTTCATATGCCGTCGCAACCTGCTTTTCGCTCGTCACATCCATCTTCACTGCCAGCGCCCGGCCTTCGCCGTAAGCTTCATTAATCTCGGCCGCCACCTTCTCCGCGCCTTCCATATTCAGGTCCGCAACGATTACATGCGCGCCTTCTTCAGCAAAGCGCCGGCACGTTTCGCTTCCGATGCCGCCCGCTCCGCCGGTCACGAGCGCAACTTGGCGCGAAAATTCCGCCTCTGGCGGCGCAAGCGTCAACTTATACAGCTCGAGCGGCCAATATTCGATGTTGTAAGATTCATTTTCGTTCAATGACACGAACTGGCCGAGCGCAGTCGCTCCTCGCATGACGGCAACCGCCCGTCGATACAGCGCTCCGCTTACGCGGGACATTGCCAAGCTTTTTCCGGTGTTGATCATGCCGATTCCCGGAATGAGAATGACGCGCGGCACCGGTTCAAACATGACATCGCCTTCATTTTTGTTTCGCTCAAAGTAATCTTTGTACTCCTGTTCGAATTCGGCAACCCCGTCCAATATCAACTGTTTCAGCGTTTCCACATCTTGTGTTTTCGGATCCCATTCGATGAACAGCGGCACGCGTTTCGTATGGACGAGATGATCCGGGCACGCAGCGCCGATTTGAGACAACGCTTTCGCATCCGCGCTTCCTGCAAAACGCAGGATGTCTTCTCCGTCATCGTAAGACAAGATCATCCTCTTCTGTTTGCTGACTGCGCCGCGCACAACAGGCATGATTTGCGCCAAAATTTCCTTTCTCTCCTGTTCCGGCAGCGGCGCTGCGGTCAAGCCGCCAAACAGTTTGGACTCGTCCACTTTCGATTCAATATATTCAGCGGCTTCATTAATGATGCGCAACGTTTGATGGTAACATTCCTCTGACGTGTCTCCCCAAGTCACCAGCCCATGTTTTTCCATCAATACGAGTTCTGCCTGCGGATTGTTTTTTACCCCTTCTGCGATCATTTTCGACAATTTGAAGCCAGGACGAATGTACGGCACCCACACGAAACGGTTTCCAAAAATCTCTTCCGCAATCTGCCTTCCGTTGTCTGAGCAGCAAATGCTGATAATCGCATCCGGATGCGTATGGTCAACATGCTTAAACGGCAAAAATGCGTGGAGCAGCGTTTCGATCGACATGCGCGGATGTTTGCTGTCAATCATGCAATGCGACAAATACTCCACCATCTCTTCGTCTGTCATATCCTCTCTGTCCAAGAGCGGCCGAATGTCATCCAAGCGCAGGCCGGTGAAGTTCTCTGCCTTCATCGTCGCCAAGTCAGATCCGCTGCCTTTCACCCACATGACTTCCACTTCACGTCCGCGAAAATCGGTCTCCACCGTTTTCATCGATGTGTTTCCCCCGCCCCAGTTGCACACAGAACGGTCTGAACCGAGCAAATTAGACCGGTAAACTAATTGTTCCAAGCCAGACTGAAGCTTGGCGGCTCTCTCCTTATCCCATAAATTTTGAGCCATTTGGCACCTCCATTTTTGTTTATCTTTATATTTTTTTGTTTTTTTCTGTTTTTATTGTAACACACTTTTGTTTTTTTAGGTATATGTTTATTTTATTTTTTTATGGACACGCGTTTATGCATGATCACTGTGCTGAAACAGCCATTCCATAATCTGACCGAATAACTTGGTCGCTTGATGAGCGCCGAACCTCTCTCCCTGCACGAGCACGGAAACAGCATAGCGTGGATGGTCGACCGGCCCGTATCCGATAAACCATTGATTGATCCCCGGCCGACCGTTGATGCTCGCTTGCGCAGTGCCTGATTTCCCGGCTGCCCGATGCTTGCCGGCCCCGATTGACTTCAATGAAACGCCGGTGCCGTAAGCGACCGTATCTTGCATCCAAAGGCGCAATTGCGCTGCTGTTCTTGCGGAAAACGCTCGCTTGGGCAAAGTCTGCCTGTGAAATCTCTGCTTGACCGATCCGTCCCTGAAGCGGATTTCCGATACGATTCTCGGACGCATGACTTTACCGCCGTTCAAGATCGTAACGACTAAATTCGCTGCATGAAGCGGCGTTAAAGCTGCATCCCGTTGTCCGATGGCCGTTTGCAGACGCGCTCCTTCATCCATTCGGTGCACATCGTTCGCAAACACCATGCCGGCTTCTTCTGCGTCGAGTTGAACGAAAGGATGTTTGCCTGATTTCCTCCATCCAATCGGCTCCAGCAACCCAAGCCTTTCGGCCATTTGTTCTGCGTCGGCTGCGCTCAGCCGCTGCATCACTTGCGCAAATGCGATATTGCAAGACAAAGCAAACGCTTCGCGAAAACTGATCCAGCCGTGCCCGCTCCGATTCCAGCACTTAAATTGATACTTGCCGAAATCTCCCCCGCAATAAAAAAGCTCGCTCGGATGCACGGCGCCTTTCTCCAAGGCTGCCGCGGCTGTCACTGCTTTAAAGATCGAACCCGGAACTGCGGCTTTTAAAGCTTTATTTGCCCAAGTGCTTGGATCGGCCGCACGAAAAGACGGCCTGCTGGCCATCGCTAATATGTCCGCATTCTCAGCATCCAGCACAACGACGGCCCCTGCTTGCACGTTCGCCTCATCCAGCAATCGTTCAATTTCGCGCTGCAAATCCAGATCAAGCGTCGTCATCACTTTCAGCGGATACAGCCGATGATCAGGAATATGCAGGCGAAATCCGATGCCTTCCAGCACTTCTTTATCATTCGCAGCAGAAACGTAACGGGACAAGCGCAGCGCTCCGCGGCTCCGCAATGCGGCATCAAATGTTTTTTCCAATCCGTACACGCCGATTTTTTGATGTTCGGAAATCATGCCTTTTTCCAGCAAATCCGCGTACTTCATTCGCACATACGCGGCATTTTCCCCCATCATGCCGATCACATGCGCAGCCGGCTGCGGCTTAAAATAGCGCATTTGATGCGGCACAGCCAGCACGCCTGGAATGTTCATCGCTCTGACCGCTTCCGCTTGCTCTTCCGTAAGCAGCAGCGGTTCTGAAGCATTCGGCGGACGCCATGCAGCAGGCTTAGTCAAAGCAGAGACAAACCGTTCCCATGACGCCGGTTCAATCTGCAGCAATTGCAACAGCTCTTCATAGGCTGCGCCCTCGCTTTCATGAGGGAAAACGACGAGCACGTGCTGCACATTTCCTGTCATCGGCCGCTGACAACGGTCATAAAAATGTCCGCGTCCGGAATCTAAAACAAACGATTGCTCCCTTTGCTGCACGGAAGCTTTCATCCAACGATTTTGTGCAATAAACGGCAGCGGCGCTTGCATCCAAAACAAGCGGAACGTCCATATAAGCAACACCGTCATAAACGCAAACAACAAGACAAATAATCGGCGCTTTCCCATGCATTCCCTCTCCTTCTAAAATGAGCCGCAAACTTTTTTCCAATAGCTGTAGTATGTGATGAAAAGAAGCAAAAAAATCCCATCATCCGCATGGATGATGGGATTGCAGCGCCGCTGGCGATAATCCGCATGTTGCCGTATGCCGTTATGACGTTTTAAATTGTTCCAAAGACTGTTTTAATGAATACGAAAACTTCTCCAACTCATTAGACAGTTTCACCAAACCTTCGCTGGCGGACAGCTGTTCGCTGCACAACGAAGCAACTTCTTCCGTCGTAGCCGATGATTGCTGAGATACTGCACTTACATTCGTCATCGCTTCAGACAAAATTTGCTGAGATTCATCCAGCTGCTGCAGCGAATCGGTGACCTGTTCCAATTTATTGATAAAATCTTCCATCTGGCTGCTGACGTTTTTAAAAATGGCGTCTGCTTGCTCAACCGATTCCGTCTGCTCTTGAAAGATCGGATAAGCATCCTCGAGAACTTGAGCCGTCGTATCAATTTCATTTCTAATTTGATCCGTAATTTGAGCCACGACCCCGATCGATTGCTTCGATTGATCGGCCAGCTTGCGTATTTCGTCAGCGACGACCATGAATCCTTTGCCTGCTTCGCCGGCTCTTGAAGCTTCGATCGCTGCATTCAAGGACAAGATGTTCGTTTGCTTCGAAATATGATCCAACATTTCCAAAATTTGATGGATCGATTGCGTATTTTCTTTCAACTGCGCGACTTTATCCACCATGGTGCGGGTCATTTCTTCCGACTGTCTCGTTTTATCGATGACGACATTCATAAAGTCCGCACCTTGCATGCTCCGTTTGCGAACTTCATCTGCCGATTGACCCATTTCTACATTGGAAGCCATCACGTGCTGCATTTGTTGGCGTATGCCTAATGAAAGCTCATTTCCTTTTTCAGCATCCATCGCTAATGTAGAGGCGCCGCTGGCGATCTGCTCCGTTGCCGCAGAAACTTCTTTGATGGCCATGGAATTTTTTCCGGCCACTTCGGACAATTCGGACGACATCGTCATCACTTTCTGCGACAAGTCGCTCGTTTCAACTACGAGGCGGTTCAATTGTTCCACCATTTGGTTAAAGCTTGTGCTGAGAAATCCGATTTCGTCCTTGCTGCGAATTTGCGCTCGGATGGACAAATCGCCTTCCGATCCCAGCTTCATTAATTCGATTAATTGACGAAGCGGCCTCACTACTTTTCTGGAAATGATCAAGCCGATCATTCCGGCGAGCAGGCCGGCCAATATAATCATCATAGCGATCAAATTCCATACGGTCGCCATGTCTTTAAACAAATATTCAAGCACAGGAGTGTCTCCCGCCTGATTGACGATCACGCTGTAAAATATCGGCAATGCCAATACGAGATAAATAATAATGCTCGAATAAAACGTCATGTAAATTTTCATTCCGACGGAGCGGCTTGGATTGAGCCAGCGCCAAAATTGCTTCCACGTTTTCACCATCTTCTCTCCTCCTGTGAGTCATACCTTAATACCTTTTATATCGTAATTTCGCAACAAAAAATGAAGACCAAAATGATGGTCTTCACAAAAAATACACTCGGTTTTTTCCAGCCGCTGATCGCTTTAAATCAATGCCGGGGTTAAGATGAACTCTGACTTTCGCTGATCGCTTTATTGCGCAGATGTTCTTCATAAGTTTCAGCAAACAGATGTTCTCTGCTTCCGTCTTTTTTTGTTACATAAAAGTAGTAACTCGTTTCTTCCGGATACAATGCCGCCTCAATGGAACGCAGGCTCGGGCTGGCGATCGGTCCCGGAGGCAGCCCGTCATTTTCATACGTGTTGTACGGGCTGTCGATCTTCAGATCGTCCAGCAATACGACTTCTTTCTGTTCACCGAGCGCATATTGCACAGTAGCATCGATTTGCAATCGCATCGGCAAAGCCAACCGGTTGTAAATCACGCCGGCTACAAGCGCCCGCTCATGATCCACGACGACTTCCCGTTCAATTAGCGAAGCGATCGTCATCATTTCATGGAAAGTGATGCCGAGTTCCTCAAGCCTGCTTTCCCAGCCTTCAGGCAATTGCTTCAGCCGATTCGCTGTCATCTGCAGCAATGCTTTAATCGCTTCTTTCTCTGTCGTTCCTGGAACGAAATCATACGTCTCAGGGAACAAATATCCTTCCAGCGCAAATTGGATGGAAGAGTCATCGGGAATGTGCTGCACAAGTTCAACGTCGGCGAAAGCTTCTTTATCTGAAAGCAGCTCCAAGACCGTTTGCTCGCTCCAGCCTTCCATGGTGCCCATTCTTTTGGCAATTTGTCTGACGGTGTAGCCTTCCGGAATCGTCAGCCTGACCATTTCGATCGGAATGACATCACCCGTTTCCAATTTTCGGATAATTTC